>JAQBQC010000327.1 GCA_028287205.1 Gemmatimonadota bacterium | reverse complement strand
CAGCGCGTTCTTCTTCCTGAAGATAAAAGCCGCGTATCCCGGAAATCCGTGAAGAACCATTTTTTTTGCGCATGACGGGGCTCGCCGAGTAGCCGGGCGACGCGGCGGCCGGGCTTGCCTTATGATGATGTATTTCGATCATCCAGGAGTCCCGCCATGCCCTCGCTCACCATCAACGGCAGCGCCACCAATTTCGATGTCCCCGACGACATGCCGTTGCTGTGGGTCTTGCGCGACGTCGCCGGCCTCACCGGCACCAAGTTCGGCTGCGGCGTCTCCTTGTGCGGCGCCTGCACCATCCACCTCGACGGCGAGGCGGTGCGTTCGTGCGTCACGCCGGTCTCCAGCGCGGTCGGCAAGAAGATCGTCACCATCGAGGCGGTCGGCCTCGACCCGGTCGGCGCCAGGGTGCAGGACGCATGGCGCCAGGTCGACGTGGTGCAGTGCGGGTACTGCCAGTCCGGCCAGGTGATGTCCGCCACCGCGCTGCTGACGAAAACACCGAAGCCGTCGGACGCCGACATCGACACTGCGATGGCCGGTAACATCTGCCGCTGCGGCACCTACAACCGCATCCGCGCCGCCATCAAGATCGCTGCCGCCACGCCGGGGACGCCATCATGAGGCTCGCCGATACCACGCCATTGACATCGCGCCGCCGCTTCCTGCAAGTGGGCGCAGCCACCGGCGGCGGCCTCTTGATCGGTTTTTCGCTGTTCGGCTGCGAGCAGAAAAAACCGGCCGACCGCAAGACGCCGCCGTCGGAGAAGGCAGTGGGCGCGGCCGCCACCGCCGAAACCAACCGCGCGCCCGGCCTGGCGCCGAACGCCTTCATCCGCATCGACCGCGATGGGCTGGTCACGCTGATCATGCACAAGGTCGAGATGGGGCAGGGCACCTTCACGTCGATGCCGATGCTGCTGGCCGAAGAACTCGGCGTCGACCTGGCCAAGGTCCGGCTCGAACAGGCGCCGGCCGACAATAACCTGTACAGCGACCCGATGCTGGGCGGCCAGGTGACCGGCGGTTCGACCTCGGTGCGCGGGGCCTGGAAGCCGCTGCGCGAAGCCGGCGCCGCTGCGCGCAGCGTGCTGGTGTCGGCGGCGGCGCAAACCTGGCAGGTCGATGCGTCCACGCTGACGGCGGCCAACGGCGCCGTCACGCACGCGGCCACCGGGCGCACGCTCGGTTACGGCGAACTGGTCGACGCAGCGGCGAAGCTGCCGGCACCGAAGAACGTCAAGCTCAAGGACGCCGCTGCGTTCACGCTGATCGGCAAGGCCCACAAGCGGCTCGATTCGCCCGACAAGACCAACGGAAAGGCGCTGTTCGGCATCGACGCCCGCCTGCCCAACATGGGAATCGCGACGGTGGCCGCGTCGCCGGTGGCGGGCGGCAAACTGGCCAGCGCCGACGAAGCGAAGGCGATGGCCGTCAAGGGCGTGCGCCAGGTATTGAAAATCGATGGCGCGGTAGCGGTAGTGGCCGACCATATGTGGGCGGCCAAGCAGGGCCTGGCCGCGCTGGCGCCAACCTGGGACGATGGCCCGAACAAGGCGATGGCAAGCGGCGCGCTGGTCGCCGACATGATGGCAGCGTCGAAGAAGCCTGGCGCGGTGGCGCAGAACAAGGGCGACGCCATCAAGTCGCTCGGCCAGGCCGGGCGCAAGCTCGACGCGGTCTACGAACTGCCGTACCTCGCGCACGCGACGATGGAGCCGATGAACTGCACCGTCGACCTGCGCGCCGACGGCTGCGACCTGTGGGTCGGCACCCAGGTCCCGAGCCTGGCGCAGGGCGCCACGGCCAAGCTGACCGGCCTGCCGCTGGAAAAGGTCAAGGTCCACAATTTTTATCTCGGCGGCGGTTTCGGACGCCGGCTGGAAGTCGATTACGTGACGCAGGCGGTGTCGTTCGCCAAGCTGATGAAAGGGCCCGTCAAGTTCATCTGGACGCGCGAGGAAGACATCCAGCACGACATGTACCGGCCGTATTATGTCGACCGCCTGTCGGCGCGGCTGGACGCCAAGGGCATGCCGGCGGCCTGGTTCCACCGTGTCACCGGCTCGTCGATCATGGCGCGCTTTGCGCCGGCGGCGATGAAGGACGGCGTCGATCCGGATGCGGTCGAAGGCGCGCGCGAGCTGCAGTACACCATCCCCGACATGCGGGTCGAATACGTGCGCCACGAGAGCCCGGTCGCGACCGCGTTCTGGCGCGGCGTCGGCCCCACCCACAATGTATTCGTGGTCGAGAGCTTCGTCGACGAGCTGGCGTTCGCCGCCAGACAGGATCCGCTGGCTTACCGCCGCCAACTTTCGGCCAAGTCGCCGCGCCTGCTGCGGGTGCTCAACCTGGCGGCCGAAAAATCGGGCTGGGGCCAGCCCTTGAAGCCGATCGCCGGGCGCCGCGTCGGGCGCGGCGTGTCCGCGCAGTTCGCGTTCGGCAGCTTCATGGCGCAGGTGGCCGAGGTGTCGGTCGGGGCGGACGGCGAAGTGCGCGTGCACCGCGTGGTGTGCGCGCTCGATTGCGGCCAGGTGGTCAATCCGGACACGGTGGTGGCGCAGATGGAAGGCGGCATCGTGTTCGGCCTGACGGCGGCGCTGTGGGGCCAGGTCACGTTCGACAAGGGCCGCGTGCAGCAGTCGAACTTCGGCGACTACCGGATGATGCGCATTAACGAGGCGCCGAAGGTGGAGGTGCACATCGTCGCCAGCACCGACGAACCGGGCGGCATCGGCGAACCGGGGACGGCGGCCATTTCGCCGGCGGTGACGAACGCGGTGTTCGCCGCCACCGGCAAGCGGATTCGCAAGCTGCCGATCGACCAGGCGGCGCTGAAGAAGGCGTAAGCCGCGCCAATGGCCTTATGGTCAATCGTCCTCGTCGCGGATTTTGTCGAAACACGCCAGCGCGGCCTTGTCGAGGCCCGCCAACACAAACGCGTCGTCGGGGGCGAACTGGCCGCCGTCCACCAGCATGCGCAGCTTGCTCACCCGGTCGGCGAGCGCCAGCGTCTGCGCCGGCGGCGGCGCGTCTGGTTGGCCTGCCAGTTCGATGGCGCTCGCCACCGTCGCCGGGAACTCCCATAACGCGGCAATGCGCGCCGACAGCAGGCGCGCTTGTGCAAACAGGGCGGCGATGAATTCGTCGGACTGGGGCAGGGCTTCTTCCGGCGACATCTGGTCGATCAGGCGGAACGCGACGACCAGGCCGACATTGGCCATCAGGCCGGCGAGGTAGACTTCGAACGCGTTGGCGCGCATCGCCGGCGCCAGCAGGCTTGCCGCCAGCGCGCATTTCTCCGACTGGCTCCAGATCTGTCGCGCCGTACGCTTGGCGACCGGCCCGCTTTGCATCACCATGACGGGACGGAAGGCGACGCGCGCGAGCAGCATGCGCATGCCGTTTTGCCCGAGCAGCATGATGGCGCCCTCGATGCTGTCGATCGGCGGACCGGAATGGTAACGCGGGCGGTAGCAAGGCAGGTTGGCTTCGCGGTAGACCTCGGCGACCAGCACCACGTCTTGCGCCAGCTGGCGCGACAGCGTGGCCGCGTTCATGTCCTCGTCGCGCAGGGTGCGCATCAGCTGCGGGATAATGGCGGGCACGCGCGGCACCAGCGAGGCGCCTGCAATCGGCGCATTGGCCAGGCGCGTCAGTTCCGCAAGTATCGCTTGCTCGGTGTCGGTGGATGCCTGCGGCGCCGCCGTCGCCGCAAGCCATCGGTAGTAGGCCGCGTCGATGTCGGCGGCGCTGGCCGGCGCCGCGGCGCTTTCCGGGGCAGGCGCTCCGTTTACGACCGCAGCCGGCGCGCTTGCTTCGTCGCCGCTGAATAATTTGCCAATCCAACCCATGTCTGGTCTCGTTCCGGTGGGAAATAGTTATTCCACCGATTCTACATGATGAAGGCGCTGCCGGGCCGCCCCGCGGCCGGTTTGTGGGATTTTGCGCCGCCGCCGTCAGACGTGACAATCCCCTGCCGGCGACGACGCCCCGTGAAACGGTTCGCGTCCCGGCGAATACAGCTCGCTCCAGCGGTTGGTGCGGCCGACGATCTGGTCGGTGACGAGCAGCGCGCCGGCGGTGCAGTGGGTCATGCCGTTGCCGGAGTCGCCGGTGATGATGAAGACATTGCCCTCGTCGAGCGGATTGCGGCCCAGGAGGGCGATGCCGTCGCCCGGTTCCATCACGCGGCCGGACCAGCGGTAGTCGACCTCGCCGGCGATCGGGAAGCGCGCCCTGGCCCAGGCTTCGATCTCGTCGTAGCGCTGTTTCGGGCGCGGATCCTGCGAGTCGTTGTGGTCCTGGCCGCCGACGACCAGCAGTTCGTAATTGGCGTCGGCCCTGGCCGAGGCCAGCCGAACGTAGTAATACGGTTTGCCGGTGTCCCACAGCAGCGCGCGCGGCAGCGCATCCTTGGGCACGCGCAGGCCCACCACATAGCTGCGGTAGGACTCCTGCATGCCGTGCTTGACGAAGCGGTCGATGAACGGCACGTTGGTGGCGATGACGACGGCGCCGGCCTTGATGGCGCCATGCTCGCAGCGCACCGTTTGCGCCACCGCGTCGCCGGCGACGTCGAGCGCGCGGGTGTGGTCATGGATCTTGCCGCCCAAGGTGACGATGGCGCGCGCCAGGCCGGCCAGGTATTTGAGCGGATGGAACTGCGCCTGGCGGGCGAAGCGCAGGCATGGCCCGGTATCGAACTGCAGGCCGGGCACGCGCTCGAAGCGGCGCACATCCAACCCGAAGCGGCTGGTCACCGCGTATTCGGCGTCGAGCACCGCATCCCATTGACCGTGCGGGTTGAACAGGTAGCCGTCGAGGCGCTCGAACTCGCAGTCGATCTGCTCGGCGCGGATGATCGCTTCGACGCAGTCGGTGGCGCGGCGGTAGCTGTCGGCCACCAGGGCGGCCTTGGCGGCGCCGAAGACGCGTTCGAGTTCCGAGAATCGTTCGTCGGGCGGGAACATGTGGGCGGTGCTGCGGCCGGTTTCGCCGGCGCCGATGCCGACGCTGTCGATGACAATCACCGATTTACCTTCGCGCAGCAGCATGTAGGCGGTGGTCAGCCCGGCGATGCCGGCGCCGATGACGCAGACGTCGGCGCCGGCATCGCCAACGAGGGCGGGGAAGGCGGGAATGCTGGCGGTGTCCAGCCATACTGAGGTATTCGAATCGTGCGTTGCTTGCATAGGCAGGCTCTCCTGTCTCTTGTTCCTTTGTGTGAGATTGTATTGGACAGGATTTAACAAATGGCAACTGTGCGCGAGCGTACAGAAGGGTGGCGAACTGAGGTGGTGAGAGTGTAGGAATACGCCGCGTTTTCCAGTGGGCAAAATACTACTGGGAAATTGCGGCGCTTTGCTAGCTGTGCGAGTCGGCGTACGGGTCGGGATAGCCGAGCGATTCGAGGATGTCGCGTTCGAGCTGCTCCATCTCGCCCGCTTCTTCCTCGTGCTCGTGGTCGTAGCCCTGGGCGTGCAGCACGCCATGTACCACCAGGTGGGCGGTGTGCTCCTCGACGGTCTTCTTCTGTTCGGCAGCTTCCCGTTCCAGCACGTCGGTGCACAGGATAATGTCGGCGCGGGTCGGCTCGTCCGCCGCCAGTTCTTCGCCTTCGTTGTAGGCGAAGGTCAGCACGTTGGTGGCGTAGTCTTTTTCGCGGTAGTCGCGATTGAGCGCGCGGCCTTCCTCGGCATCGACGAAACGGATCGTCAGCTCGGCCGGCCCGAGCAGCGCCGCCTGTACCCAGCGACGCACCTTCTGGCGCGAGACCACAGCTTCGAGGCGCGCGTCGGGATACTGCACCGTCAGCGCGAGCTTATTTTTTGCGGACATTTTTGGCGGCCGGTTTGGGCAGCGCGATCAGCTCCTGGATCGAGGCTGCCGATTCGTAGGCGTCGACGATGCGCGCCACCAGCGGATGGCGCACCACGTCGGCGCTGGAGAACTGGGTGAAGGCGATGCCGCGCACGTCTTTGAGCACGTGCACCGCGTCGATCAAGCCGCTGCGCTGGGTCTTGTGCAGGTCGACCTGGGTGACGTCGCCGGTCACCACGGCCGTGCTGCCGAAGCCGATCCGGGTCAGGAACATCTTCATCTGTTCGACCGTGGTGTTCTGCGCCTCGTCGAGGATGACGAAGGCGTGGTTCAGCGTGCGCCCGCGCATGTAGGCCAGCGGCGCGATCTCGATCGTGCGCGACTCGAGCGCTTTCTGCACGCGCTCCGCCGGCATCATGTCGTCGAGCGCATCGTAGAGGGGGCGCAGATACGGATCCACCTTCGCCTGCATGTCGCCCGGAAGAAAGCCGAGGCTCTCGCCTGCCTCGACTGCGGGACGGGCGAGCACGATGCGCCGCACGCGCTTTCGCGCCAGCGCATCCACCGCCATCGCGACCGCGAGATACGTCTTGCCCGTGCCCGCCGGTCCTATCCCCACCACGATGTCGTTCTCCGCGATCAACTTCATGTACTCGGCCTGCCCAGCGGTCTTGGGCTGGATGATGCGACGTGTTCCCGGCAGCGCGAGACGCATCTCGCCGTTCGGTCCGCCGTTCCCGCCCGAATCGCCGTGATCCTCGCTCAGGCGCTGCACGTCGTCGGGCGTGAGCGTGAGCTGCTGCCGCGCCGTGTCGAGCATGCGCTGCGCAACGGGCGTTGCACGCTCCACTGCGTCGCCCGGCCCCGTGAGCGACAGTGAGTCGCCGCGCAGCGACACGCGTACGCCGGTGATGCGCGAGAGCGCGATCAGGTTGGAGTCGTTGACTCCCGCCAGGGTGAGCAGATCGGCACCCTCGGCGTTCAGGCGCTGGGTGAGATGCTCGTCACTCATCGCTTCCCATCTCCGTTCAGAGCGAGTCGAATGTGAAGATCCTTCAAGTCGTCCTCCGCCACTGGTGTAGGCGCGCCCTCGAAGAGAGCACGCGCTGCGGTGGTCTTCGGGAACGCGATCACATCGCGCAGCGACGTCGCGCCCGAGAGCAGCATTGCGATCCGGTCGAAGCCGAACGCGATCCCGCCGTGTGGGGGCGCGCCGGAGCGTAGCCCCTCGAGCAGAAAGCCGAACCGCTGCTGCGCCGTCTCGTCATCGATCGCGAGCAGATTGAACATGCGCCGCTGCACCTCGGGATCGGCGATGCGGATGCTTCCGCCGCCAAGCTCGGTTCCGTTCAGCACCACGTCGTACGCGAGCGCGCGCGCCTTCTCGGGCGCAGAATCGAGCAGCGCGAGATCGTCCGGATGCGGCGAGGTGAACGGATGATGCACCGCGCCGAGCGCGCCGGTGGTCGGGTCCTTCTCGAACAGCGGGAAGTCGAGCACCCACAGGAACGACAGCGTGCTTGCGGGCACGAGCTGCATCACCTTCGCCGCTTCCTGTCGCACGCGATCGAGCGCCGGCGACGACACGTGATCTCGCGCCGCGACGAGCAGGCACAGCTCGCCCTCCGCGATGCCGAGCGCAGCGCCCTGCTCCGCTGAAAGAAACTTCGCCGGAGGCCCCGTGAGCTCGCCCTTCTCGCGCTTGAGGCGCAGCATCCCGGCAGCGCCCGCGCTCTTCGCGAGCGCCTCGAGCTCGTCCACCTGCTTGCGCGACAGCGCTGCGCCGCCCGGAATGCGCAGCCCTCGCACCCGGCCGCCACCGTCGATCGCGCCTCGCGTGATTCCGAAGTCGACAGCGCGGAAGATCTCCGTCGCGTCGAACAGCTCGAGCCCATAGCGCAGATCCGGTCGGTCGGTGCCGTACCGCTCGACCGCGTCTGCGTACTTCATGCGCGGGAACGGCGTCGGGATCGACACACCCGCTTCCTTCCACAGCGCGGCGATCAACCCTTCCGCGAGCGTGTAGATGTCTTCCGCGGAAACGAACGAGGCCTCGATGTCGATCTGCGTGAACTCGGGCTGTCTGTCCGCGCGCAGGTCTTCGTCGCGGAAGCAGCGCGCGATCTGGAAGTAGCGATCGAATCCCGAGATCATGAGCAGCTGCTTGTACAGTTGCGGCGACTGCGGCAGCGCATAGAACTCACCCGCGCTCACCCTGCTCGGCACGAGATAGTCGCGAGCGCCTTCCGGTGTAGGCTTCGTGAGGATCGGCGTCTCGATCTCGAGAAAGCCGCGCTCGCTGAGATGCTTCCGCGTTTCCTGCATGAGCCGGTGGCGCAGCACGATATTCGTCTGCAGATCGGGGCGGCGCAGGTCGAGATAGCGATGGCGCAGCCGCAGCTCCTCGGACGGGAGCGTCTCTCCCTTGCCCAGCGCGACCGGAATCGCGGGCGTCTCTGCGGGACCGACCACACGCATCGAGACCGCCTTCACCTCGACGTCGCCCGTTGCGAGCTCCGGATTGCGCCCGTTCTCCGGGCGCGCAACGACTTCGCCCTCGATGAGGACGACGCTCTCGCGCCCCACCGATCCCGCCAGCTTGATCGCCTCGGCGTCCGCGACCTTCGGGTCGAAGGAGACCTGCACCACGCCCGCGCGATCGCGGAGGTCGAGGAAGACGATCCCGCCCATCGCGCGCTGCCGCTGCACCCAGCCACCGAGCTTCACGTGCGTGCCCACGTGCTCGCGTCTGAGCGCGCCGCCGAGCTGTGAGCGCAACGTGGTCGCGAGCGTGTGCGCATCGCTCACGCGCTCACCCGGCGTCGCGCGCTCGCCAGTGCCAGGTTGACTCCGATCGCCGCGCCCGTCGTATCCGTCGCCCAATCCAGGAGCTCCATCGATCGTTGAGGAATGAATTGTTGGTGCCATTCGTCGAGTGCGCCAAAGCAGGAGATGAGAACAATGGTCGCGAGCGCCGCCGCGGTGATCGTCGAGCCGTTCGACCACGCACGCGCCGTGAGCCATCCGAGCACGCCATAGATCGCGAGGTGCACGATCTTGTCGAAGTTCCGAAACGGCGGTACCGGAATATGCGAGCCGGGGATCGAGGTCAGGATGAGAATGAGAGCCGCCCAGAGGAGGGGCGGCAGCCATCGCTGGGCGCTCACTCGGCTGTGTGCCTGACGCGCGTGACATCCCGGGTGTGGCCGGTGCGCGCCAGAACGACGGCGCTCACTCGTGACCACGACCGTGTCGAAATCAAGCTCACGACAGCACCGAGATGGGCATCAATGTGATGCGAAAGCTACACTCCCGACCCCCTTCCGGGAAGCGTCCGGGAGCGCCCTGCGCCTTTCTCCGAGCGGCATATGTGTATGCCGGACAGCGAGTTATTCGCGACGCGCTCGCGTGGTTCGGGAGGTATCCCGACGAGGTTATTCGGTCTCGAAACAGTTAGATTACATGACAGGTGCGCGGCCCAATTCGCAGCACCATCTCCCAGGCCAAATCATGACCGCTCCCATCAATCTGCTCGACCTCACCCCGGCACAGGCGCTCGCGCGCCTGCGCGAGTTCGCGGCTGCCTCCGGCGAGCCCGCGTATCGCGCCGCGCAGGTCGTGCGACACCTGTGGGAGAAGCCGGCCTCCGACTTCGCGCAGATGACGGCGTTGCCAATCGCTCTCAGAAGCGCACTCGCCGAGCAATTCGTGATTCCTCGCCTCGAGATGATCGCGCGGCAGACCTCGTCTGACGGAACGGAGAAATTTCTCTTTCGGCTCCCCGAGGGACAGGAGATCGAGACCGTCGCCATCCCCGAGGGTGGGCGACTCACGCTGTGCATCTCGTCGCAGGCCGGCTGCGCCTTGCAGTGCGCGTTCTGCGCCACCGGGCGCATGGGATTCCAGCGCAATCTCGCGGCGTGGGAGATCGCGGCGCAGGTGCGCGAGATGGCGCTGCTCGATCCGCCGATCCCGGTCACCAACGTCGTGTTCATGGGCATGGGCGAGCCGATGATGAACTGGAGCGCCGTCGACATCGCGCTCACGACCCTCAATAGTCCGCAGGGACTCGGCATTGGTGCGCGGCACATCACCGTGTCCACCGTCGGCGTGCTCCCGGGGATCGTCGCGCTCGCGGAGCGTCCTGAGCAGTTCCGGCTCGCGATCTCTATCCATGCGCCGTCGGATGAGCTGCGGCGCGAGCTGATGCCGGTGAACGTCAAGTATCCGCTTGCCGACGTGATCGCTCAGGCCAAGACCTTCGACCGGCGCGTCACCTTCGAGTACGTGATGCTCGGCGACGTCAACGACGCGCCGGAGCACGCGCGTCAGCTGGCGGCGCTCGCGCGCTCGTGCCGCGCCTTCGTGAATCTGATACCGCTGCACGAAGGCGGCGCGCTCGAGTTCAAAGGCTCGCCACCGGAGCGCATCTCGAGCTTCGCGCGCACGCTGCGCGACGCCGGAGTGGAGGTGGCGATTCGGAAGAGCCGCGGCAAGGACATCGCGGCGGCGTGCGGGCAGCTACGGGTAGAACGGCTGGGACGGGGGGCGCCACGTCGCCCCAATGAGCACGGTCAGGTCAACGTCGCGTGAACTGTCGGGGCGCACGAGCACCGTCGCCCCTCCCATCGCCTTCGCAGCGCGAACCGCCCATTCGCGATGCCCGGTACGATCGAGCACCTGGGTGCTGTCGAACGGATCGCGATTCGTTCCGGTGGACACCACGTCGAATCCCTGATCGCGGAGTGTGAGCGCTGCGCGCCGCGCGAGCCCGCGCACTTTCGTCGCGTTGAGCACCTCGACGGTGATGCGCCTGCCCGTCGCCCATTTCGGATCCGACAGCGGCGATGACGACGAAGCCGTGGTCGTTCTCGCGCCCGGGTCCTGCTGCGCGCTCCCGCCCGACGATCGATGGCGCACGACGGCCGCCGTTACGGCAAGAAGCGCCACCACGCCGGCCGCGATGAGCGCGATGCGCCTGTTCATTGCACGCTCTCCCACAGTGCCATCGTCTCCGGAAGAAGCGGATCGCCCGAAGCGATCTTTTCGCCGAGCCGGAGCTTCACGACCTTCCGAAACGTTCCGTCGAGGTCATCGGGAACGCTCGCCGCGAGCGTCGCGCGCTCCTTGCGATCGAACTGTCGTCCGGGCTCCAGGAAGTCCGCCATGTAGAGCACGCGTCCTGTGCGGTCCCATCGCGCGTTGCCAACCGTGTGCCAGAAGATGGCGTCCAGCACCGCGGTGCGCCGCTCGCCGTTTTCCGCGAGACGCGCCGCTGCCGCGGGGCCGTGCAGCAACGACGCCGGCCAATCGAGGTGCGGCACGATCGCGCGCAACTCGGCCTCACCCGCATCACGCAGCGCATCGTGCCAGCGCGCCGCATCGCCCCACGCATCTCGCTCAGCTTTGTCCACGCGCAGGGCGTCCGCCCAGGAGAGCGCGAGCTCGGTGACGCGCGCGATGTGCGCCCGGCGCCTGGGCGATGCGACTCCCCACGCCGGGAGCTCGATCTCCACGGTGTTCATGCCGAACTGTCCGGCGCGCCGAGGATGACGTTGTCGATGAGTCGCGTGGTTCCGACGCGCGCAGCGATCGCGATGATGCTTCCCTGCGCCGCAACTGGTGCAGGCTCCAGCGTGTCCGGATTCATCACGGCGAGATACTCGAGCTGAACTTTCCGCTCGGCGCGCACCACCGCGTTGCCGAGGGACTCGAGCGCGACGGTCGAGTGCTCGCCACCATCGAACGCGTCGCGCATCGCGAAGATCGCGCGCGAGAGCACGCGCGCGCGCTTGCGATCCGGCGCGCTGAGATACGCGTTGCGGCTCGAGAGCGCGACACCGTCCGGCTCGCGAACGGTAGGGGCGACAATGATCTCGATCGGGAAATCGAGATCGCGCACCATCGCGCGAATGAGCGTCGCCTGCTGGATGTCCTTCTGCCCGAAGATCGCGACGTCGGGCTGCACGATGTTGAACAGCTTCGCGACCACGGTGAGCACGCCAGTGAAGTGCCCGGGTCGCGATGCGCCATCCCATCGCGATGCGAGCGCGTTCGGAGCCACGGTTACTGTGTGTCCGGCGCGATAGAGCTCATCGGGCTGGGGCGCGAAGAGAATGTCGACGCCTCGCGCCTCGGCCAGTCGCCCATCGCCTTCGCGGTCGCGCGGGTAGCGGGCGAAGTCCTCGTCCGGACCGAACTGCAGCGGGTTCACGAACAGGCTCATGACCACGCACGCGGCGCGCTCACGCGCGCGATCGACGAGAGCAAGATGTCCTTCATGCAGCGCGCCCAACGTCGGAACGAGAGCGATGCGCTCGCCTCCGCGCCGCGACTCTGCGAGAGCGATGCGGAGCGGCTCGATGCGCTCTATGACCTGCACGACGACATCCGCAGGCTACGGCTAGAAGCTGTGGTCGTCGTCGGGATAGCTTCCCGCACGCACCTCGTCGCCGAAGCGTGAGATCGCATCTCGCACCTCCGCCGCCATCGCCGCGTAGCGCTTCAGGAACTTTGGACTGAATCCTTCGTTGAGGCCGAGCAGGTCGTGGAGCACGAGCACCTGGCCGCTGCACGATGCGCCGGCGCCAATGCCGATCGTGGGCACGCTCACCGCTTCCGTCACGCGGGCCGCAACGTTCGCCGGCACGAGCTCGAGCACGATCGAAAATGCGCCCGCCTCCTCGAGACGCTTCGCATCCTCCACGATCTTGTTCGCGCTCTCGGCGTCGCGCGCCTGCACCCGAGTGCCGCCGAGCGCGAGCACTGACTGCGGTGTGAAGCCGAGATGTCCCATCACCGGAATCCCTGCTCCTGTGACTGCGCGCACCGCGGCGAGCACGTTCTCGGATGCGCCCTCCAGCTTCACGGTATCCGCCCCTCCCTCCTGCATCACGCGCCCGCAATTCTCCAACGCTCGGCGCGGCGACACCTGATAGGTGAGAAAGGGCATGTCGACGATCAGGAGCGCGCGCTTCACACCAGCGCGGGTGGAGCGCGCGTGGTAGACCATCTGATCGAGAGTGACGGGCAGCGTGGTCTCGTAGCCCGCGAGGAGATTGCCGAGGGAATCTCCGACGAGCACGGCGTCGACGCCGCTCTCATCCACGAGCTTGCCGAAAAGCGCATCGTACGCGGTCACGACCACGATTTTCTCGCCGCGCTTTTTGCGCTCCTGGAAATCGCGGACCGTGACTCGTGTGCCTTCGCCGTTGTGCGTGCTCATTCGGTCGCCCCCAGTTCGGCCAGCTCGCGCTGCCACCAGTCGCGATGGGAGAGCTGGGGATGCGGAATCACGAGATCGGGCTCATCGACGCGCTGGTCTCCGTAACGCACGATGTCGAGATCGAGCGTGCGCGGCCCCCAATGTGTCGTGCGCACGCGTCCGGCATCATTCTCGATGCGGTGCAGCTCCGCGAGGAGCTCGCGTGGAGACAGCTCGGTTTCGAGTGCGACCATTTGATTGAGATACGCGCCCTGGGGAACGTCGCTGACCGGTGCCGTCTCTTCGACGGAAGATTCAGCCACGACACGACTGCCCGGAAGTGCCGCGAGCGCCGTACGCGCCCGTGCAAGGAATTGATCCCGGTCGCCGAGGTTGGAGCCGAGGGCGATGTAGGCGAGAGGGTGCATGTGTTGACAGGGAAAGAATTTACGGGCATCCTCCGCGCGTGTCAAACACTTTGGTGCCATGGACAGCCTGACTGTCTACCATCTCGCACGGGAGCTCGACGCGAGATGGCGCGGGGGAACGATACGCAGCGGGCACCTCGATCGCGAAGCAAAGCGCGTAGTCATCTCGGCGGGTCAGGGCCAGGCGGTGGAGATCGATCTCTCCTCGCCTGACGTCGTCGTGCGGGAGCGGACAGACGTGGAGGAGCGCGGACCGCTCTCGGGCTGGATCATCGAGAGCGTGAGCGCTCCGGAGGATGATCGCCGGCTCGTGATTGCGCTCGCACGCGAGGGAAAGTTTCGCGGCTCGGTGAGCAAGCGGGCGTTGCTCGAGGTGAGCTTGCTGCCTGCGGCGCGAGCGGCACTGGCGCACGAGAGCGGACGAGCGTTCGCGCGCATTGGAGGAGAGCTGCCGCCCAGGTCCGCGCCGCGCCCTGTGCTGGACGACGAGTCGTTGCGCGATGCCGCGGCGACGGGGGATGTCGCGGCGATGATGAGAGGTCGGTGGGTGAGCCCGCTCATCGCGCGCTGGCTCACCTCCGCGCCGGATCTCGCCGTTGCGAGATATCGCGAGCTCTGTGCGCTGGGCGATGCGATTCCGTCGTGGTGCGGGGGCTCGCTGGTGGCCTTTCCGTTTTGCGAGAACGCGGCGCGGGCGGACTCGCTGATCGCGCCGGCGGGTAGAGGCGCAGAGATGGCAGTTAGCGCCCGCGGCGATGATCGGCGCGATCGCGCACTCGAGCGCATGCGGCGCGAGCTCGCGCGCGCGGCAGACGCGCCGCGGCTTCGCTTGCTCGCGGACGCTCTCATGTCGCTCGGTGATGTCCCCGCGCCGGACAGCGTGGAGCTCATCGATGGAACCAAGGCGAGCGTCGCGCACGAGGAGGGCGAGAGCGCGGTGGCTGTGGCGGAGCGCGTGTACGATGACGTGCGCTCGATGGAGCGCGCGCTCGTTTCGCTCCCCGAGCGGATCGCTGCGTTCGCGATGGCGCCCGCGGATGCGCCTGCGCCCGAGACCCAGCTCGAGCGGCAGGCTGCGGCCCGCGCGCCCACGCGCCCGTTCCGAACCTATCGGTCGAGTGGCGGGCTCGAGATCTGGGTGGGGCGCGGCGCGGCGTCGAACGACACGCTCACCTTTCGCGAATCATCGCCGCGGGATGTGTGGCTGCACGCGCGCGACGCGACGGGAGCGCACGTCGTGCTGCGCTGGTCGCGCGACGAGCCGCCCCCAGCGCGCGATCTCGAGGAGGCAGCGGTGCTGGCCGCGTGGCACAGCAAGTCGCGTGGGTCGGGGCTCGTGCCGGTGGACTGGACGCGCCGCAAGTATGTGCGCAAGGCAAAGGGCGGCACGCCGGGACTCGTGCTCGTACAACGGTCGGAGACGATTTTCGTGAAGCCCGATGAGCGAGTGGAGCGCCGCCTGCGCGATACCTGACGACGCGGCATCGCCAGGTCAGCGGTCGTCGATCGCCTTTCGCATCGCGCGCACGAGCGCGACCGCGGCATCGACGCTGGTCTCCGCCGCCCGCACCACCGCGCTTCCCACGACGACGCCGTCGGCGAGTTGCGCCACCGACGCGGCCTGCTCCGGCCCCGAGATTCCGAAGCCGACACACACCGGCAGCTTCGTTGCGCTGCGCAGACGCTCGATCGTTTCCGCCAGGCCGGTCGCGATCTCGCTCTGCATCCCGGTCACGCCGAGGCGGCTGATGAGATAGACGAATCCGCTGCCATGCCGCGCGATCTCGACCATGCGCGGCGTTGGCGTGGTCGGCGCGACGAGCCTGATGAACGCGAGCGGAGACTCGCCGATCTCGCGCTCGACATCCGCGTCACCGCCCACGGGAAGATCGGTGACGAGGAGCCCGTGAATACCCGCTGCGGCGGCGCGGGTGAGTGCGCTTCGTCCCGCGGCAACGATTGGATTGAGGTAGCTGAAGAGCACGAGTGGCACATCCACCGCCGCTTCGGCCGCGAGCTCGAGCACACCGTCGAACGTCATCCCCTGCTCGAGCGCGCGCTGCGAGCTCGCCTGAATCACCGGGCCGTCCGCGAGCGGATCCGAGAACGGAACGCCGAGCTCGATCACATCCGCGCCGGCGTCCGCAATGCCGCGGAGGAGCGCGAGCGATCGCGCGCGATCGGGATGTCCTGCGGTGATGTAGATGACGAGCGCTTTCGCATCGCGCTCGCGCAGCGCCGCGAAGCGTCGCGCAATTACGTCAGACGAAATAGTCGCTGACTCGGATGGCATACCGTTCGGGGTCGGCGACCTTGATGATCGTGCGGGCATAGCCACCGGCGTCATTCATCTGGTTGAGGTCCACGATCGTGCCCGGGAACAGGAGGTTTCCCTGCTCGTCGCTGATGAGACGCACGATCGGGCGTGCAAGTGCTTCCGGTGCTGCGTTCACCGCGTTCACGATCGCCATCTCGAACGTGTCGAGCACCACCAGCGTGCCCACCGGATAGTGGCCCACGAGGCTCATGAACGCCTTCACGAGCACCTGGTCCATTCCGCGAACGGGATTGATTCGCATCTCCTGCAGCACATCCGCCGGTGAGAGCGGTGTGTTCTGATACGCGCGGCGCGATGTCGCTGCGTCGAACGCGTCGGCCACCGCGACCACCTTGCTGTAGATGCTCATCGCGCGCGGACGGATGTGCTTCGGGTACCCGGAGAGATCCGTCTTCTTGTGATGCTCGAAGGCCACGATCATGGCCCGATACGGAATGTCGTTCTGTCCACGCATCGCGAAGAGCTGGAGCACTCCCATCCAAGGATGCCCGGCGATCGCCCGCCACTCATCCTCAGACAGGCCGCTCGGCTTGTTCAGAATGGCGAGCGGCACACGCGCCTTCCCGATGTCGTGCATGAGCGCGGCGACGCCGAGATCGTAGAGCTGGAGGCGCGTGAGACCGAGCTTTCGGCCGAGCGCGACGGAGAAGATGCACACGTTCACGCTGTGGGTGAACGTGTACTCGTCGTAGTCGCGCAGCGTCGTCAAGCCGATGAGCGACGTCTCCTCGTTGAGAATCTGGTCGACGATCCCCTGCACCACGCGCTTGATCTTCTTGATGTTCGGGCTGCGTCCCATGCGCACGGAGTTGATCACTTCCTTCGTGACCGACACCGACTGCGCGTACGTGCGCTTGGCTGCCTCCTTCGCCTTCTGGCGCAGCTCCTCGTCGAGATTCGTCGGAGGTCCGAGCTCGAACGCGGTCACCTTCGCGGCGGCGAGCTTCTCGCCAAGCGCGTACAGGCGGCCATCGGCG
>JAQBQC010000300.1 GCA_028287205.1 Gemmatimonadota bacterium | reverse complement strand
ATCACCGCGTCGCGCGAGAACGCCGAGCGCGCGGGTGTCGCGGGGGACATCGTGTTCGAGGAGAAGGTGATCTCGCGCATCGCCCCGCCCCCGGGCTCTACGCCGGGCGCGGTCGTGACGAACCCTCCGTATGGCGTGCGTGTTGGCGACCGGGACGCGTTGCGAAATCTCTACGCGCAGCTCGGGACGATCGCGCGCGAGCGATTCCCCGACTGGCGGCTCGTCGCGCTCTCCGCTGATCCGCGGCTCGACAGCCAGATTGGCGGCACGATGGAGCCGGTGCTCAGCACGAAGAACGGCGGCATCGCCGTGCGCGCGATGCGCTCGACTATTTGATCCAGCCGAACCAGCTCGCGATCAGCGCGAGTGCGGAGCCTGACATGATCAGCGCCGCGATTCCGCCGAAGACATTGAGCGTGCGGCCGTTGCGGAAGCTGCCCATCACCTTCGAATTGTTGCAGATGACGAGGACGATGATGATGAGCGGCGGGGCGAGAATACCGTTGATCACCGCGGACCAGAGCAGCATCCGGATCGGATCGATGGGCGAGAAGCTGAGCGCGACACCGATGAGCATCGAGGCCGCGATCACCATGTAGAAGTTGCGGGCCTGGTGCGGCTGCGCGTCCATCCCGCGACGCCATGCGGCCGCCTCCGCCACGGCGTATGCCGCGGATCCGGCGAGCACCGGAACGCCGAGCAGGCCGGTGCCGACGATACCGAGCGTGAAGAGCAGCGCCGCCAGCTTTCCGGCCACCGGCTCGAGCGCCTTCGCCGCCTCGGCGGCTGTCTGCACGTTCGTGTTGCCGTGCGCGTGCAGCGTCGCGCCCGCCGTGAGGATGATGAAATACATCACGATGTTCGAGATCACCATCCCCGCGAGCACGTCGGTTCGTGCGCTGCGCAGCTCGCGCTCGAGCGCGCGGCGCGGCCGCTCTCCGAGATCGTGGTTCAGCGCCTCATCCGCCTCCACCTCCTGCGCGGCCTGCCAGAAAAACAGGTATGGGCTGATCGTCGTGCCGAAGATCGCGACGAAGGTGAACAGGTACTCCTTCGTGAACGAGATTTGCGGCACAAACGTCCCTTTGGCGACTGCCGCCCATGAAGGCTTCGCGAGGAACGCGGCGATGACGTACGCGAAGAGCACGAGCGTGAGCCATTTGAAGATCTTGAGCAGCAGCGCGTACGACCCGAACATCAGAAAGAGCAGAATGACGATCGCGAACACCGGAACGAACCAGCCGCGTTTGATGTGCGTCAGCAGCTCGGCGCCCGCTGCCATTCCGGACAGGTCCGCCGCAATGTTGATCGTGTTGCCGACGAGCAGCAGGATGCACGCGAACCAGAGGAGCCACGGTGGATAGTGCTTGCGCAGCACCGACGCGAGGCCGCGCCGCGTGACGAGACCGAGTCGCGCGCACATGAGCTGGACGGCAACCATGAGCGGGAAGCTGAGAAGGGCAGTCCAGAGCAGACCGTAGCCGAAGGCCGCGCCGGCCTGCGAGTACGTGGAGATGCCGGACGGATCGTCATCGGCGGCTCCAGTGATGAGGCCCGGACCCAGATCCTCGAGAAAGGCTCCGATTCCTCTCGGGCGCTTTTCACCCGTGATGCGAGGCGGCCGGCTCCTGGATCGTCGATTCTTTGTGGCAAAAAGGGTCATGGCCCGTGCAAGCGCACGGAGCAGGCCAACTTTTTCCCGTTACTCGTCGTGGACAATGGCTTCCCGCTCGTCATCCGGCAGCAGCATCGAGATCAGGAAGCTCACGATGCTCACGACGATCGCTCCCCCGAACTCTGCCCAGAAGCCGGCGACGTGAAAGTCGATGCCCAGTTTCGACGAGAGCGCGCTCGTGAGCATCAGCATCACGGCGTTCAACACCAACGTGAAGAGTCCGAGCGTGACGATGAGCAGCGGGAACGCGAGGAACGTCAGAATCGGGCGCACGAATGCGTTGAGCACACCGAAGACGAGTGCGACACCGGCGAGGCCGAGCCAGTTGCCGTGAAAGGTGATTCCGGAGACCAGGCGCGTGGCCACCCACAGCCCGATCGCGGTGACCACGATGCGCATCACGAATCTCATGGCTCCTCCATTGGTGAAGACTGTGGCAGATCGTCAGCGAGCCCCCGCATCCCGCGCAACTCGGGCCACGCGATCGCGACCGCGCTCACCACGAGCACGGTCACGATGCCGCCTCCGACCACCGACACGACGGGGCCGAGTATCGCCGCGCTCGCGCCGGATTCGAAGCCACCGAGCTCGTTCGATGTATCTATGAATACGCTGTTCACGGCCGATACGCGACCGCGCATCTCATCGGGAGTGCGCAGCTGCACCAGCGTCTGGCGCACGACGACGCTGATCATGTCCAGTCCGCCCGCGAGCACGAGCATCGCGAGCGAGAGCGGAAAGGAGCGCGAGAGTCCGAAGACGATCGTGGCGAGGCCGAAGCCCGCGACCGCGAGGAGCAGCGACTTCCCCGCGCGACGCATCGGCGGGCGGCCGAGCAGGAGCATGGCGACGATCACGGCGCCGATCGAGGGCGCCGCGCGCAGCCAGCCGAATCCCTCGGCGCCCACGTGTAAAATATCCTTTGCGAACACCGGGAGCAGCGTCGTCGCCCCGCCGAAGAGCACGGCAAAGAGGTCGAGCGTGATCGCGGCGAGGATCACCTTGGTGTGCCAGACGAAGCGCACGCCGCCGAGCAGCGACTTGATCGTCACTGCCTTGCGTACACGCACCACCTGCTGGCCGCGTATCTGCGTGAGGCAGACGACGAACACCAGCATGAGCGCGGCATCGATCACGTAGACGATCCCCGCATGCCGCCGCCAGGCGATGATCAAACCGCCGATCGCGGGTCCTACCACGCTCGCGAGCTGCCAGCCGACGCTGTTCCACGTCACCGCATTGGCGAACTTCTCGGGAGGCACCAGCTGCGGGAGGAGCGCGGCTACGGCAGGGCGGTGAAAGGAGAGCGCGACGCCGATCGCGAAGAGCGTGATGTAGATGAGCGGAATCGGCGCGACGGTGAACGAGATCGCGGCGAGCGCGATCGAGCCTGCGATGAGCAGGAGCAGCGACAGCATCGCCACGCGCTTCCGATCGAAGCGATCGGCGACGTGGCCCGCGGGGAGCGCGAGCAGAATGATCGGCACCACCTGCACCAGCCCGACGAATCCGAGCGCCAGCGCGCGGTTGGTGCGCTCGTACAGCTCCCATCCGATCGCGACGTCGATCATCTGCGAGCCCATACTCGCGGCCAGGCGCCCCGTGAGAAAGAAGCGGTAGTCGGAGTAGCGAAGCGCCGCGTACGGATCGCGTTTCGCTACCTCAGCGGAGGCTGGCATTGCGATGGACATCGTGACCGTAAAGTGGAGTGCACGCGACGCGCGCGCTGCGCATCACAGCTGGTCCACGAGCTGCTGGAGGAACTCCTGCGCGAGTCGAGTGAGATAGAGACCGAGAATCGTGAGCGCCACGCCAAACACGATGACTGCGGCGTTGGCGGCAGAGTAGCTGTCATCGCGCGCGGCGTTCGGCGCGACCTTCCGGTTCACCTCTTCCATCGTTGCGTGCACCGGCACCAGCACGAAGACGGAGCCGAGGGCTAGCGTCCACCATGGATAGTCGAAGAAGCAGATCAGCGTGAGCCCGAGGTAGATCACGGCGAGACCCGCCGAGCTCCAGCGCACGGGAATGAATCGCGATTGCGCGTCCGTGCGCACGTGGGCGAAGAGGCCATGCGCGGTGAGCGGGGCGGCGACCGCGCGCCAGAATGGCGAGCCTCCGCTGCCCACGCGTTCATTCATGCGCTGATAGTTCTTGAAGAACCAGTAGATCTGATACATCGACAGCGTGGTCACCGACATCACGATCAGCTTGTGTCGCGCGACGGGGAAGTAGGGCGTGTCGACTACCGGCGGAAGAGCCGAGCTCATTCCGTGGTGGCCGGCTCGCGCAGAATGCGCGCGGCGTCACCGGCGCGAATCACCCCTTCCGTGATCACTCGCGCGTAGACCCGGCTCCACCCCGGATGCGTGCCCTGCCAGATGCGGACGGAGTTGTAGTCGCTGAAAGAGTGTCGGATTACGCCGCATGGGCTGGTGTACGTCGTGATCTCGACCTCCGTCTCACCGAGGGCGAGTCGTACGCCCGGAGCGAGAAGCGGCCAGTCGATCCCCTCGAGCGTGATGTTCTCACCCGCGGACCCAGGCACGATCGGGTGCCCCTCGCGCTGCAGCGCGTGGATGCGCTCGAGCGAATAGATGCAGAGCGCGCGCGTCGGGCCGCCGTGATAGCGACGATTGCGCTGCCTGTCACCCTCGAGTCCCGTTGGGCCGAGCCGCGCCTCCGCCACAGGAAGCTTGGGCACGCCGCCCGCAGAGATGTTCAGCGATACGATGCGCCCCTCCGTGCGCGCAGTAGTGCGCGCCGGCGAGGGGTCGGCCTCGAGAACGGGATCGGGCAAGAGATTCGGCGACATCGTCATCGGTGAAGGCTCATCAATGATGGCGAGTTGGGTGCTCGCGCGCACCCCGCCAATCGTACGGACGCCGATCAGTCGACCTTCTTCATCTCCATTCCGCAGCAGCAGCGCGGATTGTTGTCTCCACCGCCGCCCGCCTTTGCGCCACGGGTCACCTGAATCTCGCAGCTGCAGCTTTCGTTCGGACAGCGATATAGCTCGCCGGTTCTGAGTGCCATACGAATCCCTGGTTTGACGCCTGCAACGCGAAGGGCCGCGGGCGCGTTCACCTTTCGATTTTGCACGCATCGTGCCCCGATGGCGCGGCGGCGGTGCTTGTCAGCGGTCGCCGCGCGCGGTAGCGTACTCGCGGCTCAGACGGATGAGGCTATGGTCCACGCAACGATCCAGAGCGGCACGATCTACGTTCGCAAG
>JAQBQC010000261.1 GCA_028287205.1 Gemmatimonadota bacterium | reverse complement strand
ACCGTCGCCGGCCTCTGGTCCGAGGTCGATCACCCAGTCCGCGAGCTTGATCACGTCGAGATTGTGCTCGATGATCACGAGCGTGTGCCCCTGGTCCACGAGCCGCTCGAATACGCGCGCGAGCTTGCGAATGTCCTCGAGGTGCAGCCCCGTCGTCGGCTCATCCATGACGTAGAGCTTGCGCGTTTTCGTCTTGCCCGCGTTCGACAGCTCGCGCGCGATCTTCACTCGCTGCGCCTCGCCGCCCGACAGCGTGGGCGCGGGCTGACCCAGTCGCAGATAGCCGAGCCCCACCTGCTGCAGCTGCCAGAGCGCCTGGCCGAGCTTCTCTTCGCGCGGGAAGAATCTGATCGCCTGGTCGATGGTGAGCTCGAGCACGTCGTAGATGCTTTTGCCGCGCACCTTCACCTCGAGCACCTCCGGCTTGAAGCGCTTGCCGCCGCACACGTCGCACGGCACGAACACGTCGGCCATGAACACCATCTCGACCTGCAGGTAGCCCGCGCCCTCGCAGTTCTCGCAGCGGCCGCCCTTCACGTTGAAGCTGAAGTGGCCCGCGCCGAAGCGCTTCTGCCGCGCGAGTGGCTGGTCCGCGAAGATGCGGCGGATCTCGTCGAACGCCTTCACGTACGTCACCGGATTCGAGCGCGGCGACTTCCCGATGGGACTCTGATCGACGCACACGACGTCGGCGAGCGGCTCCCAACCCGTAATGCCGTCGAAGCCGCCCACGCGCTCTCCCAGATGCCGCTTCGCGGTGTGCTCGCCAGTGAGCCGCGTCTCGAGCGCGCGAAGCAGCACGTCGTGCACGAGCGTGCTCTTTCCCGAGCCGGACACGCCGGTCACCACGGTCAGCGCGCCGAGCGGAATCCGGATGTCGACGCCGCGCAAGTTGTGCTCGCGCGCGCCCGTGAGCGTGAGCCAACGCGGGCCGAGCGTGCGCCGCTCCTCCGGCAGCGGGATCTCTTTCGCGCCGCTGAGATACGCGCCTGTAAGCGGACTCTCGTTCGCGCGGGACAGCGGGCCCGCGAACACGACCTGGCCGCCCTGCTCGCCGCTGCCTGGCCCGAGCTCCACCATGTAGTCGGCGCGACGAATCGCCTCGAGATCGTGCTCGACCACGAGCACGGTGTTCCCGCCATCGCGCAGCCGGTGCAGCAGCGAGAGCAGCCGATCCACGTCGCGCGGATGAAGTCCGATCGACGGCTCATCGAGCACGTAGAGCGTATCCACGAGCTTTGAGCCGAGCGAGTTGGCGAGGCCAATGCGCTGCGCCTCACCGCCCGAGAGCGTGCGCGTCGCGCGGTTCAGCGTGAGATAGCCGAGCCCCACGTCGAGCAGGAAGCGCGAGCGGCTGCGCGCCTCGCCGAGGATGTTGGCGGCGATCTGTTGCTCGTAGTCCGAGATCGCCAGCGTGTCGAGCCACGGCACGAGCCGCTCGATCGGCATGTCGCTCGCGTCCGCGATCGTGCGGCCGGCGATGCGCACCTGGAGCGCCTCGCTCTGCAGCTTGGCGCCGTGACAGGTCGGGCACTCCTGCGCCGTTTGATACTGCCGCAGGAAGATCCGGATGTACTGCTTGTAGCGCTTGGCCTCGAGCTCCTTCAGGAAGACCATGATGCCGCGAAAGCCCTTCGTCTTCGCATACATCAGCTGGTAGCGGTCGGCGAGCGGAATCTCTCGCCATGGCGCATCCATCGAGATCTTGCTCTTCTTCGCGAACTCCGCCAGCGCGCGGCGCTTGCCGTCGTAGCGCGGCTTCGTCCACGGATCGATCGCGCCCTCGCGCAGCGAGCGATCGGGATAGGGAACGACGAGCGCCTCGTCGTACTCGAGCACTGCACCGAAGCCGTTGCACGTGGGGCATGCGCCCTGCGGGCTGTTGAACGAGAAGAGCTGCGGCGTCGGCGTCGGTGCGCGCGTGCCGTCGTACGGACACTCGAAGCGCTCGGTGTACATGAGCCTCGACACCGGCGTTGCATCGTCGCTCTGCGTGCCAGAGCCCGCGAGACTCGCTGGAATCGGCGAGGCTAGCAGCACGATGGCGTCACCATCACCATCGCGAAACGCCGTGCCCACCGCATCCGCGAGCCGCTGCCGGCTCTCGGGAGCGACGGCGAGGCGATCGACCACGACCAGGAGCTCCGCCGCGTTCGTGACATCGGTGCCCGCCGGCAGCTCCTCGAGATGCGCGAGCGTGCCTTCGATGACCACGCGGAGGAACCCCTGCGCACGGAGATTCTCGACGACCACATCGTGAGTGACGAGATTGCTGAGGCGCAGCGGAAATGCCACCGAGAAGCGCGTTCCGGCCGGCAGCGCCAACACCTCTTCGGTGACGGACTGCTCCGTGTCCCGCTTCATCTCGCGCGCGCACACTGGACAGAACGTGTGGCCGATGCGAGCCCAGAGCAGCCGCAGGAAATCGTATATCTCCGTCGCGGTGCCGACTGTCGATCGCGACGTTTTCGTCGGGTTGGACTGCTCGATCGCCACCGCCGGCGAGAGCCCGTCGATGAAGTCGACGTTCGGCTTCTCCATGCGCTCGAGAAACTGGCGTGCATACGCCGACAGCGACTCCACGTACCGCCGTTGTCCCTCGGCGTAGATCGTATCGAAGGCGAGCGAGGATTTTCCCGAGCCCGATGGGCCGGTCACCACCGTGTAGCTGCGGCGCGGAATCTCGATGTCGAATCCCTTGAGGTTATGCTGCCGTGCGCCGCGCACCACGATGTGAGACTTCATCCCTAAATCTAACGGTTGCG
>JAQBQC010000260.1 GCA_028287205.1 Gemmatimonadota bacterium | reverse complement strand
CGGCGCGGGCGGCCTTCCGCTCACGCTCGATGTTGCCGCGACGGTGAACCTCGTCGTATTCCTCATCGCGCTCGGTGTGGCGCGCTTCGGCTCGCGAGCCGCCATCTCGCCCGCCACGGCCCTGGAGCCGGCCGCCGATGCGACGCGCGCCGAGACATCGCCGGAGGCCGAGCGAATACCGATCGGGATCGCGCGACTGCTGCTGATCGTCGCGTTCGGGACCGCGATCGCGTCGTTCATCTACGAGATCTCGTGGATCCGGATGCTCTCGCTCCTCCTGGGCAGCGCGACGCACTCGTTCGAGCTCATGCTCTCCGCGTTCATCCTCGGCCTCGCGCTCGGCGCACGCTGGGTTCGGTCGCGCGCCGACACGTTCGCGGATCCGGTGCGCGCTCTCGGCATCGTGCAATGCGTGATGGGACTCGCCGCGCTGGCGACCATTCCCATCTACCTCGCCGGCTTTCAGTGGACCGCGTCGTTCATCACGGCGCTCAAGCTGAACGACGGCGGCTATACGCTCTTCACGCTGGCACGCTACTTCGCGTGCCTCGTCGTGATGCTCCCGTCCACCTTCTGCGCCGGAATGACGCTTCCGCTCATCACGCGGATGCTGATGCGCCGCGGCGAGGGCGAGCGCGCGATCGGCAACGTTTACGCGGCGAACACGCTCGGCTCGATCGTCGGCGTGGTGCTCGCGGGGCTCGTGCTGCTGCCGCTGGTCGGACTCAAGGCGCTGCTGATCGAGGGCGCGGTGCTCGACATGGTGCTTGGTGTCGTGCTCCTCCGGATCTCGGGGCCCAGCGCGCAGCGCCGGCAGCAGCTCGCCTACGTCGCGGCGTTCGGAATGACCATCGCCGCGGTCGCGTCGCTGGTGTTCAACCGCTTCGATCACGTCATGCTCTCGAGCGGCGTCTACCGCTACGGCAGCCTCCCCGATCCAACCGGGCGCGAGATCATCTTCTATCGCGATGGGCGCACCGCCACCGTCGCGGTCGGCCGCTCGTCGCCCGACGGCTTCACGTGGATTGCGACAAACGGGAAGCCCGACGCCTCCGTGGATCGTGCGTGGTTCTCCGCACGCGACACGAGCAAGCTCCGCGAGTTGAACGGCGACATCTCGACGCAGGTGCTCATTCCCGTGATCACGCTCGCGCACATGCCGCACGCGAAGCTCGCCGCGATCATCGGCGAAGGATCGGGCATGACGTCGCACTTTCTGCTCGGCAGCCCCACGCTGCAGCAGGCGGTGACGATCGAGATCGAGCCGCAGATGATCGCGGGCTCCCGCATGTTCTATCCTGCGAACCACCGCGTGTTCGACGACAGGCGGTCGCGCTTCGTCGTCGATGACGCGAAGTCGTTCTTCGCCACCGACGCGCGCAAGTACGACGTGATCATCTCGGAGCCGAGCAATCCGTGGGTGAGCGGCGTGTCCGGGTTGTTCACGGACGAGTTCTACCATCGCGTGCGCGGGTACCTCACGCCGAACGGCGTGTTCGGCCAGTGGCTGCACCTGTACGAGATCAACGACGGGCTCGTGCTCAGCGTGCTTTCGGCGATTCACAAGAATTTCGCATCGTACTCGGTGTATCTCACGTCGAACGACGACATGCTGATCGTGGCGTCCAACCTGCCCGAGCTTCCCGCGCCGGACTGGAGCATCATCAACTCGCCCGGGATCGCAGCCGATCTCGCGGGTGTCGTGCCGTTCACGCCGCACTCGCTCGACGCCACGCACCTCCTGGATCGCCGCGAGCTCGCGCCGCTTCTCGATCACTACGGCGCGCCGAATTCCGACTATCGTCCCGTGCTCGACCTAGGCGCCGAGCGGGCGCGCTTCAAGCGCGAGACCGCGAGCGGATTCGGCACGATGCGCGTCGAGCGCTTCGACGCGGTGGCGGCGATGTTCGGCGATCGACGCACGTTCGACGACGCCCCGCGCACCTCGGTGCCGGAGATCTGGCAGCTGCACGCGCTCACCGTAGGCGCCGCGCTGCGCAATCCGTCATCGCCGGCGGCGGCGGATAGCGCTGGCGGAAAGGATGTTCGCGATGCGCGACAGCGGCAGTGGGAGCTGTACACGGCGCTCGCGGCCGGGGTCGCGCCGCCCGATTGGAAACGGTGGACATCCTCGGCGCTCGATGTGGAGCGCTACATCCACGCGGGCACCGCGGGTGTGACCGACGAGAGCTACTACGCCACGCTCGCGTCGTACATGGCGCGCACCCATGCGCCCGCGCAGGCGCGGCAGTCGATAGCGATGCGACACGCGCTCGCCTCGTGGGATTTCACGGCGGCGTCGGCGCTCGCCGATTCGCTGGCGCCGGCGGCGATCGCGCTCAATTCGTGGATGTCCGCCGATGAGATCCGCGAGGGCGGCATGGTCGCGAAGCTCAAGCTCGGGAACCCGCTCGCCGCGCGAAAGTTCTGGGTCGCAATGTCGCCGGTCGCCTCGCGTCCGCCGGATGCGCTGCGGTCGCTCCTCCTCGACTCCTATCTCATCGACGCGTACAAGAAAGCGGCACGCCGCTGAGGACGTGCCGCTTCATCTCGCGAGCAGTTGCGTGACGCGTTAGCTCTTGAGCGTGTTGTCCTTGATCGCCTTCGCCTGCGTCAGGTGACCCTGCACCTTGGCGATCGACTCGTTCAGCGCGTTCTTGAGGTCGGGCGACTTCGCGGACTGCGAGGCGTCGTTGAGCTTGTCGAGCACCTTCTGGTGATCGTCGACCTGCTTGCCCATGTAGTCCTCGTCCCAATCCTTGCCCGCCTTCTTGCTGGTCAAGTCCTTGATCTGGTCCTGCGCCTCCTTGGCGAGGTCCTTCACATCGCCCTTGGAGCTGTCGGGGGTGATCGCGAGCTTGGTGGCGAGCGCACGGGTATCGGCGAGCATCTTCGTGTGGTCATTGACCATGAGCTTCGCGAAGTTCTTCACCGCGGCATTCGTCGCCTTGTGCTGTGCCAACTGGCCTTCCTGGACCTCGCCCGCGTTCGCGGTCTCCGCGAAGGCGATGATCTGCGCATCGGTCCAGTCATTCTTTGGACTCGCCACCGCGCCGCTTGACATGGTGGTGTCGGTTCCGCTCGCCATAGCGGGCGCAGCCGTAGTGTCGCTTACTGCAACATCGCCTTTCTTCTGGCAGGCGCCGAGTACCGTGCACGCGGCGATGGCCGAAGCGATGGTGAAGCGTGATAGAGAGCGGTTCATGTCTTCCTCCGTATAGTCTGGGGCCTGGGCAACGCCCGGGCTCGGCAAGCAGACTTTGCAAGAGGCGTGCTTCATCCGCGCGCAGTGGACATTCTTTTGCTTTCGGGGTATTCAGTTCGATTCGAAGAAACCGCTTCGCCCTCCGCACGGCACCAGGATCTCTTACAGCACCAGGAGTTTGCATGTCCTTGCACATTGCCCCCCGCCTCGCGCTGATCATCACGGCGAGCGCGATTGTGACTTCCATCGCAACCGCCCAGGGCAGCGCCGCGTACGCGCCGGGAAAGCTCCGCTACCATGTCACGACGGTGAGCACGCGCGCCCAGCCACTAGGCGGCGGGCGCGCGCCATTCGACTTCAGCACCACCACCAACCAGTGGATCGCGCTCGAGGTCACGCCGCAGTCGAGGGACACGCTCAAGGTGGCCATCACGGTGGACTCGATTCGCATCACGTCGACGCTCGACGCGCCGCCGCCCGACGTCTCCGTGTTGCAGGGCGCGAAGTTCACCGGCACGATGTCCCCGCGCGGAAAAATCTATTCGCTCACGCCGGCCGCGGGCTCCGCAGACGGCAAGCTTGGAGCGACCGCGACGGCGCTCAAGCGCTTCCTGCTTCCGCTGCCCGCTCGCTCGCTTGCGCCGGGCGCCAGCTGGGCGGACACCGTGGTCGAGCATCCGAAGATCGGCACGATCAACATCACATCGAGCTCGGTCACGACGTACAAGGTTGCCGGCGACACCACCGTGAGCGGGCAGCGCGCGTGGCGCATTGATCGCTACACGACCATCGCGCAGCTCGGCAAGGGTATGGAAGCGGGGCAGCCGCTCGAGATCAGCAGCAGCGGCACCGTCACCGGAATGCAGTTCTTCACCGACAAGGGTGTGCTGCTCGGCGGCCAGTCCACACAGCGCACGGATCTCATGGAGAAGATGAACGAGTCGGAAGGCGCACCGATTCAACAGACCTTCAAGTCGACCGTCGAGCTCCTTCCTTCCGGAGGCTGACGCGGGACTGATGGGTTATCGTATTCAGAGGGCCGCGCTCCTCGTGACGATGCTCGTTGCGAGTGCGCGGACGCTGTGCGCGCAGACGGTGCGGTATGGCGTGATGAGCGACTCCGTCACCGCGCAGCTGCGCGCCGCGTGGACCGACGACTCCACGCAGAGCGAGCGCGCCTACTGCGTGCAGCGCGCGCGAATCACATCGCGTCCATCACTGGGCGGCGGTGTCGATTCGATCTTCCGCGTGCTCGCGGTGAAGCCTGCCATCGCCACCAGCCAGGATCCGAATCACGTGCAGTTCGAGTGCGCGAACGGCACTCCGGAGCTGCACACACACACGCCGGCCACCTGCCTCACGGACGATGCGGGCTCCTGCCGCGCGGATGGTCCGCTGGCGTTCAGCTGCCAGCCCAGCCGCTCCGACTATGAGGAGTTGGTCACGCGAGGCGACCAGTACGCCATCATCCAGTGCGACCGCCGGGCGTTTCGCTTCTACTACCCCAGCGAATACGTGACCCGGCCGCTGCAGAAGGTGGGCTCCGGAACGGGGACTGCCGGGCCCTGAGGGGCAGCTCACTGCACCAGGGGCTCGTGGACCGCTGATTGCGTCAGGGAAGACTGAATTCCCCCCTAGCGGTGCAGGTCCAGTTGTCGCAGACGATTCCGAGCACGATCCTGGTCATCGCAAAGGAACCGCTGATCCAGACGCTCATGTGCTCCCTCGTCGACCTGTCGGGGCATCGCGCGGCTCAGCCGCGCGGCGACGAGACCGTCGCGGCGGCGGTCGCGCGTGTGCGTCCTCGCCTGCTGTTGCTCGATTGCGAGCACGATGGCGCATGCGAGGACGAGGCCTATCAGGCGGCCGCGCGCGTTGGCGCCGAAGTGCTCCTCTTTACGCCGTCACGCTCGCGCGCTGAGGTGGCGGATCTCGCGGCGGAACGCGGGCTGAGATCGATGGCGCTGCCGATTCGTCTGCACGAGTTCACCGAGACGCTGCAGTCCACGCTGCGCGCCTGATCGCACGCCGGGTGCTCGCACCCAAAGCCGCTAGATTTCAGCCATGACAAATCCACAGACCGAAGTCGCCACGCTGGGCGCCGGGTGCTTCTGGTGCGTCGACACGCTCTTTCGCGAGCTGCGCGGCGTGACGAGCGTCGTCTCGGGCTACGCCGGTGGTGCGCGCGCGAATCCTTCCTACGAGCAGGTGTGTACCGGCGCGACCGGACACGCGGAAGTCGTCCAGATCACCTTCGACCCACAGCAGATCAGCTATCACGATCTGCTCGAGGTTTTTTTCAGCGTGCACGATCCGACGACGCTGAATCGACAGGGCGCGGATGTCGGCACGCAGTACCGCTCCGTGATCTTCGTGCATTCACCGGAGCAGCGCGCAATCGCGGAGCAGACGATCGCGGAGGTCACCGCGAAGAAGATCTGGGACGATCCGATAGTGACGCAGGTGGTCGACGCGCCGCCATTCTACGCGGCCGAGGCGTATCATCAGAACTACTACACGAACAATCCGAACCAGGGGTATTGTCGCGTGGTGATTGCGCCGAAGGTAGCGAAGTTCAGATCGCAGCAGCTGGCGAGATTGCAGCGCTGAACGCAAAACGGGGAGAGCTCATCGCTCTCCCCGTTTCCGCTGCCGCGCTGGTGTTCAGCGTGGGGGCGTGGTGGTCGTGGCGGTGCTGTCCCGAGTCGCGGCCCGGGCGCTGTCTGCACGCTGCGTCTCACGCGTGGACGGGATTCCCATCCGCACGCTGTCGATCGGGGCGACGTTCAGGTTGTTGCGCGGCACACGAACGGTGTCCGTGGGCGCAGGCGTGGTGGTCGTCGTGCTCGACGAATCCATTCTCATTCCCGACATGCTGGACGAGTCGGTGGTCGTGGACGTCGTGGGCGTCGTGACTGCGCTGTCGGTCTGCTGGCTGTGCGTCGGCGTCGGAGCAGCGGCGCCCGTGCCCAGCTGCGTGGACGAAGAATCAGTCGTCGTCGTGGTGGTGGTGGACGAAGGTGCCGTGTAGTTGCTGGACGACGTCGAAGAGTCGGTCGTCGTCGACGAAGAAGGCGTCGTCATCGAAGACGAATCGGTCGTCGTCGTCGAAGGCGTCGGCGATGTGGTGACGTCGCCGGTGGACGTCGCGTGCGAGCCGTCCTTCGAAACACGAATGTGAGTTCTCGTCTGGCCAAGCACCACGGCCGGCGAGAGGGCGATCGCCGCGATCGCGATGAGTTTGATCTTCATGAGCTCCCCCTGAAATTCAACAATGTGGACCCGGCCTACGGTGTTCGGCCTAAGTGGCGGATATTGAAGCAAGGTGCGGACCGCTGGAACGTATGATGGGCATTGAACATGCCAGCCTGGACCGGACCTACATCACAAATCAATTCGCTGGAGAATTGCATGCTCCATGAGCGGGCTCCCCGCCGTACTTTCCTCGCCACGCTCGTCGCCGCCACGGGTGCGACGATGCTCGGCCCCCTGTTCTCGGCCAAGCGTCTCGATGCGGCAGAGCGCCCGAATGCTCCCTGGGACCTGTCATGGCTCGATCAACTCAGGGGAAAGCACCGTCAGGTGTTCGAAGTCGGGAAAGTGGAGGACGTCCCGGGACCGCTCCATATCGTCGCCAACTATCTCGACACGTGGCGCGACGTGTACCGCCTCGAGTTTCCGGAGGTGAACACGGTAGTGAGCATCGCAGGATCGGGCTTTCCGATCAATGCCAGCGCCGCGATCTGGGCGAAGTACAAGCTCGCGGACAAATGGCACATCAGCGATGGCGCAGGGAAAGAGGGCGCGGCGCACAACGTATTTCTCGAGCCTCCCGCGAGCGATGCGAAGCGTGCCTCGGTGAAGGGACTGCAGGCTCGCGGGACGATATTCTGTCAGTGCAATAAGGCGCTCGAGGCGATCGCACGTGAGTTCGCGGTACTGTCGCACGAGAAGTTCGAGACTGTGTACGACGAGCTCGTGGCGGGGCTGAATCCGGGAGTTCGCCTCGTGCCCGCGAACACGATGCTGGTGGGTCTCGCGCAGGAGCACGGATGTGCATATGAATCTGTTTGAGCTCGCGCGATAGGAGCAGTGATGCTGGGCGTTCCTCT
>JAQBQC010000224.1 GCA_028287205.1 Gemmatimonadota bacterium | reverse complement strand
CCTGCAGAAGGTGTTTCGCCGGCTCCGACTTGCCCGATTCCTCGAGGCGATTCGCCAGCGTGTACTTCCGAAGCGCATCGAGCGACGCGGTGGTCACGCGCTCCAGCGGCGCGTCCGCTCGGATGCTCACCAGCGACTCTCCGATCCGCTCGCGCAACGAGCGCGAGAGCTTGTCGAGCGCGGGAATCAGCTCCGCCTCGTTCGCGGCAGTCTCGCGTTGTGCGGTGAGCACGGCACCGCTCGACGTGGAGATGACTTTCGCCGACACGACGAAGCTCTTGCCCACCGGGTCGATCTGGCCGACCACCACCGCCGGGATGCCTTCGCGCAACGCGACCTCGCGAGCGAGCGCCGGCGTGAGGGTTGCACCCGACGGCTTCTCCATTCGCGCGAGCGCGTCGGTCACCGCCTGCGGCTCCACGAGCTTCACCGACGACGATTGCGAGAGATCCACGCGGAGTGCCTCGGTGAGCGTCGGCGCGAGGGTCGTATCGCTCGACCGGCTCTCGAACTCCGCCAGCAAAATCGGCTGCTTGTCCTTGATCAGTCCCTTGGCTTGCAGCGTCCCGATCGGACCGATGCCGGTGAGTCGCATCACAGTGAAGGCAGCCACCGCCAACGCGAGCGCCCCGAACGCGACAACGCCAGTGAGGATCGACCTGCGATACGTGAAGAGTCTGCCGATGCCGGTCGGCGGGGGCAGCTCCGTTCCGGTTGACGCCGCTCGAATGCGCGCGCGCTCCATCCGCGCTGCGCCGAGGATGATCGGAAGGTCGAGCAGCAGCACGAGCACCGAGCCCACGAGAACCCAGTCGGGGAGCCCGAGCGTGTTGCGCAGCACCAGCACCGTGGCGAGCACCGCAACCGATGCGAGCGCGAACAGCACCGCCACACGAACCGGATGCGAGCGACGAATCGCAGCCGCTGCGCCCGAGGTCAGTGCGGGCGTTGCGCTGGTTGGGGCGGTTCCGCTCGCAGGCGTTGCCATCGATTGGAGCGCGGTGAGCAACTCGGTCGCGTGTTGCACGCGATCCGCCGGCTTCTTTTCGAGAAGCCGCATGACCAGCGCGTTGAGCGCCGGCGGCACCGACGTGCGCAGCGAGGAAACCGCCGCCGGCACCGTCGTCACGTGCGCGGCGAGCACCTGCTGCGCCGACATCCCGCTGAATGGCGGGCGGCCCGCGAGCATCTCGTACGCCATCGCGCCAACGGCGTACAGATCGGCGCGATAGTCCACGTGCGGGTCCGCGGCCGCCTGCTCCGGAGCCATGTACGCGGGTGTTCCGAGCGCGACGCCGATGGACGTGACCGCGCTCTCGCCCGTTGCCGCGCTCATGGCCTTTGCCACACCGAAGTCGGTGACGACGGCATGATTGCCGGAGATCAGGATGTTGTCGGGCTTGATGTCCCGATGCACGACTCCGTGCGCGTGGGCGTACGCGAGCCCGTCCGTCACATCGATGAGAATGCGGATCGCATCTCCGATCGGGAGCTCACCCTCGCGATCGAGCTTCGCGCGCAACGACTCGCCCTCGACCAGCGGCATCGTATAGTAGAACAGGTCGCCGACCTGCGCCGCGGCGTGCACCGGCACGATGTGCGGATGCTGCAGCGAGGCCGAGAGCTGAATCTCGCGCCTGAACCGCTCGATGTTGACAGCCGCGGCCATCTCCGGCGGAAGCACCTTGATGACGACGAGGCGGCCGAGCGCACGCTCGCGCGCGACGAACACGCGCGACATCCCTCCGCCGCCGAGCTCGCGTTCGATGGAATACGCGTCGCCGAGCGCTGCCTGGAGGCGGGCTTGAAGGTCGGACATCGAGTGGAACCTACGCCCAGCGGCCCGCTGGCGCGAGGCCGCGACGTGCAGCGCTCAGCCGGGCTCCGCGTACGGCGCGAGCGCGTCCGGATACGTCGACATGAGCTGCGGTGGCGCGATCACCTTCTCGCGCGCCACCATCGACTTGAGCTGCAGCGCATTCACGCCCGCCTTCCCGAGATTGTGATTGTTGGTCAGCACATAGATATCGTCGGCGCGCTCGGCGATCTCCTCGATGCGCCCGACCCACGGCGCGAGCTCATCGGGCGAGTAGAGATAGTCGTATCGCTCGCGCACGTTCGCGCTCTCGCGAAACCACTCCTTGTAGTTTCGCCCGTGCACCCGCACGTAACCGATCGGTGACGTCACCGCCGCACTCGGCTTGATGCTCTGCTTGAACAGCGGCTGGTCGATGTTCACGAAGCCAACGCCGTGCTCCCCGAGTGATTCGTAGAAATGCGGGACGTTCCACGACTCATGGCGAATCTCGACGACGAGCGGGAACTCGCCGAACGCACTCACGATGTCGCCGAGCCACGTGCGGTTCTCCTCGGAGCGCCGGAAGGACCATGGGAACTGCACGAGCACGGCGCCGAGCTTTCCAGCGGCGTGCAGCGGCTCGAGCGCAACGCGCACATCGCGCTCGTCGGCCCGCGTCCATGCGCTGTCGCGCTCGTGCGTAAAGCGCTGCCAGAGCTTCATCGCGAACCGGAAATCCGGTGCATGCGCCGTCTTCGCGAGCCATCCGTCCACCTTCGATTCGTCCGCGGGCGCATAGAACGTGGAGTTGATCTCGACCACCTCGAAGTACCGCGTCATGTACGTCAGCCGATCCACTCCGCGCAGCATCGGCTTGGGATAGAGCACACCGTTCCAGTCCGCGTACGACCAGCCGGCCGTGCCGACGCGAATACGCCCCCGTTGTGCGTTCCCGGTATTCATGTGCGTAATGCGGGCGTGCTGCTCGCTCAGGGCACCGCGCGCCGGAAGCGCAGCGGCCTGCTCGTGCTACCATAAATCGAGAGCACGCCTTCCTCCAGCGTGAACCGGCTCGCGTCTTCGAGCGCCCCGAAATACCTGACCTCCTGCAGCGACACCGCCGTCGCGGCGCACGCCATGCGCGTCGCTCCGACGGCGCCGAATCTGATCGAAGAGCCGGAGATCTCGACCGTCGCGAAATAGCGGTTGCAGGAGCCCGTGCCCGTCGCCCTTCCCTTTTCGGCGAAATCGAGCGTCACGCGCGAGCCGGCGACGACGCACGCTCCGTTGAGATCCTCGAGAATCCAGGAGCTTCCCGCAAGATCGCCCGTTCCACTCGCCTCGGTCGGATCGACGCGTGTCAACATGAGATCCACGTGAGTCGGATTCTCCTGCGTGATCACGGCGCGCGCGATGTCGGTAGCGAAGAGAAGCTCGCTGCCGCTCTTGATGGCAGCGCGAACCGTGTACAGATGGCTCTTCGCGATTTTGCTGGCGTCGTAGTGCAGGGAGAACGGCAGCGGCACTTGCCGTCCCTCCGCGTGCACCGTTGTCGTGGCCACGGCTCGCGCGGCATCGTCCTGTGTCGTCGCGTCGATCAGTGAGATTTCG
>JAQBQC010000153.1 GCA_028287205.1 Gemmatimonadota bacterium | reverse complement strand
CCACCCACACGAGCATCGCGGGTCCGGTTTGCGTACCCGTCTCGCGCAGCACGACGCCCGGAACGAGGAAGATTCCCGAGCCGATCACCGTTCCGATGGCGATGAAGGTCAGATCGAGAAGGCCGAGCGTACGGCGCAGCTCCGTCACGGGTGCGGCATCACCGTCGTGTGAGCGGGACGTCACGGGCTCGCTCATGCGGATCCGTCCTGTCGCACGAGCTCGAACACGTAGAAGGCGCGCGAGGTGACGGGATCCCGATGCAGGGCGGTCACCGCATAGCCCTCGTGCAGCGCCCACTCGAAGTGAGCGCGGGTAGCGGCGTGCCAGGCGGCCGCGCGATTGATCGCGTGCGCGACGACGAGCTGGATGTCCGCGGGGATCTCGAGCAGCAGCGTGTGCGGGCGCTCGGCATCACTCCTGGAGACGATCACGTCGCCGGGGCGCGGCTCGGCCGTGAGCACCGGACATCGCGTGGAGATCGGCGGGGCGGCGTATGCGGGCCGCGTCGGATCGGGCGTGGTGTCGCAGGCAACGATGAGGCGGTCCGTTGCGAGCCCGTGGTGCAGCGGGCTCGCGGTGGTGCCGTACATGTCGCGCACGTACTCGACCACGCGGGCGCCGAGCAGGTTCAGGTTGAGATGCGCGTTTTTCGCGACGAGCGGGTCGAACGTCCAGTACATGCGCGCGATGCCGCGGCGCGCCAGCTCGGCGCGCTGATATTCCTTGAGCTTGCGTCCGACGCCCGCATTGCGCGCGGACTCGCGCACGCCGAGCACGTGGGACCAGTGGGCGACGGTGCCGCCGATGAGCGCGGGGAGGCCGAACACGAATCCTGCGAGCTCTCCGTCCGCGGCGAATGCGCCCGCGACGATGCCGCCGACGCGCGAGACGACCTGCAGCACGGATGCGGGCACGGCGTCTCCGTCTCCCCAGATCTCGTTCTGCAGCGCGACGCAGGCCTGGCAGTCGGCGCGCGCGGTGAGGGGGCGCACGGTGATGTCGGCGTTGCCGTCGGCGAGGGCGCCGGCGTCGCTGTGGGGGGTGGGCGTGGGGCTGGGATGACTGTGGGAATCGTCGAGCACGCGATACCGGTGGAGGCGAGGATCGAGGCACGAGCCGGTGCGGGACGAACATATGTCGCGATGTCGTATACCACAACAGTGTACCAATTCGGCTCGCCATTCGCGGTGCCGATGAGCGCCGCGCGCGGCGGCGCCGTGCTGTCCCGCGCCGCGAGTCGCGCGCTTGCGCGCACGCCGCGGCCCGCGTATCGTCCGCGATCGTGCCCCTCTCGCCATCCCGCCCGGCCTCGAAGACGTCCACCCGCCGCCGCGCCGCCCATTCCGCCGGCGCCGCCGACGAGCGCCAGGACCACGTCTCCCGCGCCTATCACGACCTGCACAGCGTCATCGTCTGGGGCCAGCTCCCGCCCGGCTCGCGCATCTCCGAGCGCGTCATCGCCGAGCGCCTGGGCCTCAGCCGCACGCCCGTGCGCAGCGCCCTCCACCGCCTCGAGCAGGAAGGCTTCGTCGCCTCGGCCGGCAAGGGGCGCGAGCGCCGGCTCATCGTCGCACCGCTCACGCGCGACGATGGCGAGGAGGTGTACTTCATCGTGGGGCACCTCGAGGGGCTCGCCGCGAGAATGGCCGCGTCGCTCCCCGCCGCCCGGCGCAAGGCGCTCGCGGCGAGGCTGCGCGAGCTCAATCGCGAGCTCGCCCGCGAGTCGCGCAGGCGCGAGGACGCGTCGCGCGTGTTCGATCTCGACCTCGAATTCCATCGGAGCTACGTCGAGGGCGTCGTCGGCCCCCGGCTCCTCACGCTCCACCGCGCGATCAAGCCGCAGAGCGAGCGCTACTCGCGGCTGTACGTCATGGTGCTGCTCGACGAGCTCTCCGCGTCGGTGAAGGAGCACGAAGCGATCGCCGCCAGCATCGCGAAGGGCGACCCCGACGCCGCGCAGCGCGCCGCCGAAACCAACTGGCACAACGCGGCTCGCCGCCTCGCGCGCATCATCGCGCAGCACGGAGAGCGCGGCAGCTGGACATCCTGGGATCAGGATGTGATGCGCACCGTTCCTGCCGCCGGAGCTCGCAAAGTGCGCTTCTAGCTCGCACGCGCGGGCTGCCTCTTGCGGTATTTGGTATACCGATGTTGTATACAGCTCGACCCCTTCAGGAGCGACCGATGGCAGCGGTACCGCGCAGGCGCACCATTCGATGCGCCACGAGCATGGCCCTCATTGCGGCCGCGTGCGCGCTGCTGCCCCCCGCTCCCGCAAGCGCGCAGCTTCCCACCGCCGCCGCTCCAAAAACCGCCGGTCCGCGCGGCGGGCAGCCCACGCCCACCACGGTCGTCGCCTCGACTGTGAGCACTCCCGCCCTCGACGACACCGCCGCCCTCGGCGATTTCGTCGACGGCATCATGAAGGCCCACGTCGAGCAGCTGCGCATCCCCGCCGCCGTCGTCGCCATCATCAAGAACGGGCGCGTGCTCTACGCGAAAGGGTACGGCCAACAGAACATCGCCGCGGGTACACCCGTCGATCCGGCCACGAGCCTCTTTCGCATCGGCTCCACGTCCAAGCTCTTCACCTGGACCGCCGTCATGCAGCTCGTCGAGCAGGGCAAGCTCGATCTCGACGGCGACGTCAACTCCTATCTCAAGGGCTTCAAGATCCCCGATGCCTACGGGAAACCGGTGCGCATCCGCGACCTCCTCACGCACTCCGCCGGCTTCGAGGACGGTGCGCTCGGCTATCTCATCGTCGAGGACTCGACGCAGGTCGAGCCGATCGCCACCACGCTCGCGAAGCACATCCCCGATCGCGTTCGCCCGCCCGGCCAGCTCGCCTCGTATTCCAACTATGGTGCGGCGCTCGCGGGGCTCATCGTCGAACAGGTGAGCGGCGTTCCGTTCAACGACTACATCCGCCGGAACATCCTCGATCCGCTCGACATGAAGTACGCGACCTTCGACGAGCCTCCCTCCGCAGAGCTCCGGCCGTACAGCGTCATCGGCTACGCCGACCAGAACGGCATCTACGTGGAGAAGCCGTTCGAGTACGTCGGCGGGTTCCGCCCCGCAGGCTCGGGATCGATGTCCGCGCTTTCGATGACGCACTTCATGATCGCCCATCTGCAGGACGGGCAGTACGGCAACGTGCGCATTCTCAAGCCCGAGACCGCGCAGCTCATGCACAAGAGGGCGTTCGCGAACGATCCACGACTCCCCGCGATGGCGCTCGGCTTCTACGAGCAGGAGTTCAACGGCGTACGCGTGATCGGACACGGCGGAGACACGCAGCACATGCACACCGAGATGTACATCGTTCCGGATGCGCAGGTCGGCATCTTCGCCTCGTATGTGGGTGATGGTGGAGGCCCGGCGCGTGAAGGACTCGTGCGAGCCTTCTTCGACCGCTACTTCCCCGCGAAGGTCGCTGCCGACCGGCCGGTCTCGTCGGCCGACTTCAGCACGATGGCGAAGAAGTACACGGGCTCGTATCGCTTCGCGCGCCACAGCTCGAGCAAGTTCGAGAAGCTGATTCTGGTCGCGTCGCCATCGATCCAGGTTTCGGCGCTCGACAAGGAGAAGCGGCTGCTCGTCTCGGGCCTCGGAGAAAAGCCCGGGCAGTTCGCGCCTGCGGGCAACGGCATATTCGAGCAGGTGGAGGGACACCGGAGAATCGTGTTCTACGGCG
>JAQBQC010000135.1 GCA_028287205.1 Gemmatimonadota bacterium | reverse complement strand
GCGAGCGACATCTCCGAGCAGAGCCTCTATCTGAAGGACCTGTTCGACTTCTTCGAGATGAAGCCGACGATCACGACGGCGAGCGGGAGCCGGCCAGTGCCTGCGGTGATCAAGGAGGGCTTCGTATTCGAGGATGTCGGCTTTCGCTATCCCGAGAGCGAGCGGTGGGCGGTGCGGCACATCAGCTTCGCGCTGCGGCCGGGTGAGCGAATCGCGCTGGTGGGCGAGAATGGGGCGGGGAAGACCACGCTCACGAAGCTGCTGCCGCGGCTGTACGACGCGACGGAGGGACGAATCCTGCTCGACGGCGTCGACATCCGTGAGTACGATCTCGCGCAGCTGCGTCGCGCGGTGGGCGTGATCTTTCAGGACTTCGTGCGATTCGACATGCAATTCGACGAGAACATCGGCGTCGGCGAGATCGAGCGCGTGCGCGGATATCTCGATCATGTCGACGGTGATGGCGTAGAGCCGCCGGTGCCGGCGGAGCTCGTCGATGCGGCGGAGCAATCGCTCGCGGCATCGCTGCTGCCGCGTTTTGCGGGCGGATACCAGCAGATGCTCGGACGCCGGTTCGAGGGTGGCGTGGCACTGTCGGGCGGCGAATGGCAGAAGATCGCGCTCGCGCGTGCGTATCTGCGCGAGGCGCAGCTCCTGATTCTCGACGAGCCCACTGCGGCGCTCGATGCACGCGCGGAGTACGAGGTGTTCATGCGATTCTCGGAGCTCGTCGCCGGACGCATGGCGGTGCTCATCTCCCACCGATTCTCGACGGTGCGGATGGCGGATCGGATCATCGTGCTCCAGAACGGCGGGATCGTCGAGGAGGGGTCACACGAGGAGCTGGTGGCGCGCGGCGGACTGTACTCGGAGCTGTTCACGCTCCAGGCGGCGGGGTACCGATAGCGCCCGCCCCGCTCCCTAGTCCTTGATCAGATACCCGCGCCCGCGAACCGTCTGGATGAGCGGATTGTGCTTGTCCTCGTCCAGCTTCTTGCGGAGATAGTTGATGTAGACGTCGACGACATTCGTGAGCGGATCGACATCGTGCTTCCACACGTGCTCGCTGATCATCTGTCGCGACACGATCCTGCCGGCGTTGCGCACGAGATACTCGAGCAGCGCGTATTCCTTTTGTGTGAGCTCGATCACTTTTCCTGCGCGCTCGACGCGGCGCGCGACGGGATCCACCGACAGGTCGCGCACGCGCATCGTCGAGCTTCCCGCGGTGATCGTCGAGCGCCGGAGCAGCGCCTTCACGCGCGCGAGCAGCTCCGCATACTCGAATGGCTTGGCGAGGTAATCATCTGCGCCCGCGTCCAGTCCGCTCACCTTGTCGTCCACCGTCACGCGAGCGGTCAGCATCAGCACGGGGAACTGGTAGCCGCGGGATCGCAGCTCGCGTGCGAGCTCGTAGCCGCTCAGCTTCGGCAGCCCTACATCGAGAATGGCGATCGCCGGTGCGGCATCGAGCACCTTGTTGAGCCCATCCTCCCCGTCCGAGGCCGTGCGTACCAGATAGCCAGCCGTGCTCAGAATGCGAGGAAGGACGGCCAGGAGATCCGGGTCATCTTCGACGACAAGGACGGAATCATGGATCGGCGCGTCGGACATATGCCTCAAATTTATGGTGAGTACACGACCGAGCCGAAGTTAATCGCTCTTGATCGATAGATGCGAGGCGCGTTTCTTTCAAGGGTGAGCGAAAATCGAGTGCGAGACGGAATCGGATTCGGCGTCATTGCCGGCGCCGCGACGGCCGGGGCCCTGATGGGTTTTGGTTACGCGCGGGGTGCGACGCTGCAACCTCTGAACGCCGTCGCCCACATGTTCGCTGGAAGCCGCGCATTCATGACCACCGGCTTCCAGCCCGTGATCACCGGCGGCGCGCTGGCCTTGCACTTCCTCACCACCATTCTCTGGGGCGTCATCCTCGCCTACGTCGCCGCGCCGCTGAGCGGATGGGCGCGCGCCATCGCGCCGGTGAGCGTGGGGATCGTGGCGTATCTCGTGGACCGATTCCTGGCGCCCAACGGACTGCGCCCGGGCTTCGAGCAGCTGCTCTCCAGTGGAGAAACGACCTTCGTCTACGTCGTTTTGGCCGCGGCACTGGCGGCGGGTCTCTGGGCATCCACCCGCACAGTGCCACACGACTGAAACGATTCGTCGCGGACTGAAACACCGGTGTCACTTGCAGGCAACACTCACTGTTGTCCGCTTTCCGCCGCGACGCCCGCCTGTATCATTGAGGTGTAGTACGACGCGTGAAGTGCGAGCGCATCTCGGCCCCGCTCTTGCTTCTCTCGTAGCTCGAGCCAACGGCTCGCGGATGTCTGCGAACGTCCGGCGCACGACCATTTTTTCACAGGAGGGAAAATGGACTTCCTCGTAATGCTCGAGGAAGGTGTCGATCTGTCCCCTGTGCTCGCGCGGGTGGATTCGGTTCCCTCGGCGTTCTCCCAGGAGCGTTGCGACCGCGATGTCGTGACTCTCTACGGTGTTCCCGAAACCGCATCGCTTGCACTGGCGCTCGCGGCCGCGGTGGAAAGTCACCGCACCGGCGTGGGCCCTGGCACTTTCCGCCACCTCGGCCTTCTGGTCGGGCGTGGAGCAGTGGGTGATGCCGCGTGGCGCGATACCACGACCGGCGAGATCGTCACCCGCGATCTGGACATCCCACTCGATGTCCTCACTGCCACCGCGCAGCATCTCGTTGCGCATTTCGGAGCCAAGCTGCAGCGGCTCGTCGCAGGTCTTTCCATGCCGGACTGGCCGGAGGGCGCACGACGCGCCATCTCGATCACTCTGGACCCCGTCATCGAGCCCACACGGGCCGCCATCGCGAAGATCGAGAGCGTACTCGACATCTTTCGCGAGTCTGACGGGATGGCCTTTGAACTCGAGGGAGACTAACGAACTTTCTCAGTCTGAACGCAGGATGAACGGGAGCGCCTCGGCGCTCCCGTTCGTACATCCGGGGGCCGCTCCACGCGCAAATCGATCTGGAGTTCGCTCTTCACGCGCCGTATGTTCGCCGCCATGATCATCCATCGCCTTCTCGTCGGCGGCGCCGCGCTCACTCTCGCTCTCTCGCCCCGCGCGTCCACCCAATCCCCCCTCACGGGCCTCGATCCCTACGTCGCCCGCGGCGTGCGAGACTGGAACGTCCCCGGCCTCGCCATCGCGGTTGTGAAGGACGACTCCGTGGTGTTCGCGAAGGGCTACGGCGTTCGCCGGCTCGGCACTCGCGATTCCGTCAACACGCACACGCTCTTCGCGAACGCCTCCACCACCAAGGCCTTCACGTCCTTCGTGGTCGAGCTCATGGCCGACGAAGGAAAGCTGCGTCTGGACGCGCCGGTCGTCACGTACCGCCCGGGCTTCCGTCTCTCCGATCCTGCAGCCACTCGCGAGATCACGATCGCAGACCTGCTCTCGCACCGCACGGGCGTTCCGGAGGCCGATTACATCTGGTACGAGGACACGTCGTCGTTCCCCGAGATCATGCGGCGCCTGAGCTACGTTCCCTTCAACGCGCCCGTCCGATCGCACTTCGAGTATCAGAACATCACCTATGCCCTGGCGGGGAACATCGCCGCGGAGCGTGCTCATACCACGTGGGAGAGACTCGTGCAGGAGCGCATCCTCGCTCCGCTCGGCATGCGCGAGACTACCACCGGCACCCCGGACGAGAAGACGCATCCCAACATGGCGTTCGCGCACGACTATGTGAACGACACGGTGCGCGTCATTCCACGCTACGCCACCGACAACATCGCCGCCGCCGGCGCGATGTACTCGAGCGTCTCCGACATGTCGATCTGGATCCGCTTTCTTCTCGACAGCGCGCGCCTGGGCGGCAAGCGGATGCTCTCGCCGCGCGGCTACGCGGATCTTTTCGCGCCACGCATTCTCGTCGACGAGAAGCAGTTCTATCCCACCGCGCGCCTCACGCACCCGCGCTTTCAGGGCTATGGCGAGGGATGGTTTCTCGAGGACTATCGAGGCGAGTTCGTCGCCTTTCACACGGGCAGCATCGATGGGATGACCGCGATCGTGGGACTCATTCCCGAGCGCCGCCTCGGCGTGGTGATCTTCGCGAATCGCGATCACGCCGAGCTGCGCCATGCGCTCATGTATACCGTGTTCGATGACTACATCGGCGCGTCGAAGCACGACTGGGGCGCCGAGATGCTCACGATGTACTCGGCGCTGCGCGAGGACGGAAAGAAGGCGGAGCGCCAGATCGACGCCTCTCACGTGACCGGAACGCAGCCTTCGCTCCCGCTCTCGCGCTACGCAGGCGTCTACACGGATAGCCTCTACGGCACTGCGACCGTGAAGCTGGCGGGCAACAAGCTGGGAGTGTCCTTTGGGCCGCTGTCAGCCGCGGACCTCGAGCCCTGGCACTACGACAGCTTCATGGCGTACTGGCGCGACGCGTATCGGGGCCGCCAGCTCGTCACCTTCCGGCTCGCGGATGACGGCACGGTGGCCGGGCTGGCCGTGGGCGACGACGTGTTCTTCGAGCGAGTCGCTGTGAAGCGCTGAATTGGCGCTTATTTTGGAACGAGCACGCCGCGGCGATGTACTGCGGAGATCACGCCTCGACGGACGACCGTCGATCTCGAAAGAACCTTTCACCTCGTATCGACCATGAAATTCCTCCTTCTTATCTACAACGAGCCCGCGCTTCTCGACGCCCTCCCGGATGGCGAGTTCGACACGAGAATGCACGGGTGTCTGACACATGCGGACGAGTTGCAGAGGGATGGCAAGCTGCTGGAGTCGCGGATGCTGCAGAGTCCGAGCACTGCCAAGTCGGTGCGCGTTCGCAACGGCCGTCAGACGACGCACGACGGCCCGTTCGCCGAGTCGAAGGAAGTGCTCGGGGGATTCAACCTGATCGAGGCAGAGAACATGGAGGAGGCCGTCCGCATCGCGGCGGAATTTCCATGGACGCGCACTGGCTGCGTCGAGGTGCGCCCGCTCGAGGACATGGACGCGGTGCGGCGGCGCGTGAACGCAGCGCCGTCGCTCGCGCGCGCCTGACGGCCTAGACGACGGCCGTCACCCTCGGCTGCTTGTAGGTGAACCGCTTCCCTTCGTAGTTGCGGAAGACCACTTCGTCGTCCGTGATCTCTTCCACGTACTCGGGGAGGAGCGGCACCTTGCCACCGCCGCCCGGAGCGTCGATGACGAAGTGCGGCACCGCGAGCCCCGATGTCCATCCGCGAAGCGCCTTGATGATCTCGAGCCCGGTCTGGACCATCGTGCGGAAGTGCTCGCCCCCCGCCACCTGGTCCGCCATGTAGATGTAGTACGGCCGCACACGGGCCTTCAGCAGCTCGTGCATCAGCTTCATCATCACCTTCGGATCGTCGTTCACGCCCTTCAGCAGCACCGTCTGACATCCCAGCACCACACCCGCGCGTGACAGGCGGTCCAGCGAGGCGACAGCCGCCGGCGTGAGCTCGCTCGGATGATTGAAGTGCGTGTTCATGTAGATGGGATGGTACTTCTGCACCATGTCGCAGAACTCCGGCGTGATCCGCTCGGGCAGGTGCGAGGTGATGCGGCTGCCGATCCGGATGATCTCGATGTGCGGAATCTCGCGCAGCTTCTGCAGGATGTACTCGATCCGCCGGTCCGAAAGCATCATCGGGTCGCCGCCCGAGAGGATCACATCGCGGATCTCCGTGTGCTCGCGAAGGTAGGCGAACGCGGAATCGTACTGGTTGAGCGGGATCTTCTCGGGGTCCCCCACCTTCCGCCGTCGCGTGCAGAAGCGGCAGTACGACGCGCACACCGGGCTCACCAGAAAGAGCGCGCGGTCCGGATAGCGGTGCGTGATGTTCGGCACGGGCGAGTCGCCATCCTCGTCCAGCGAGTCGACGACGCCGTCCACGATCTCCAGCTCACGAATCGTCGGCACGTACTGGTTCCAGATCGGATCGCCGACTTCCTTGATCTGCTCCAGCGCCGCCGGCGTGATGCGCACCTGGAAGGCGTCGAATGCCGGGCGAAGCGCCTCGACGTCGATGACGTCGTGGCCGAACTTTTCGGCGAGCTTCTCGAGTGTGTCCACGCTCCCTTCGCGCAGAACCTTCTGCCACTCACTCATGGCGAGCCTCCTCGCCGGCGCGTATCGCCAGCAGCTTCGAGAAAATCACGCGGTCGTCATCTACTGCATAAAACCCGCGCACGCGCGCACGTTCCACGTATCCGCCGCGCTCGTAGAAGCCGCGCGTCTGCGCGTATGCATCGCGCGACGACGTCTCCGCCACGAGCAGCCGTGCGCCGCGGCCGCGCAGCAACTCCTCGACCGCGCGCATCAGCGCGCTCCCGTAGCCTCCGCCGTGCGCGCGCGGATCCACGGCGATCCAGTAGAGGTCGTAACCGCCATCGGTGCCCGGTGTCGGCCCCCAACACGCGTAGCCCTGCAGCGTACCCTGCTCGTCGAACACGCCCATCAGCTCATACGACTCGGCACTTCGCATGCCCTCATCGAACAGCTCCAGCGCGACGTCGATCTCCGCGGGGGCGAAGACGCCCGTCGCTTCGAGAATCTCGACGAGGCGCTCGCGATGGTGCCGCGCGAGCGGACCCACGAGCCGGGCGGCGCGCCCGGCGTGCGCGGTGCCGCTCAGCGCTGCCCGACGGCGAACAGCTCGAGCGCGGCGCCTTCGCCCTCTACGGCGACACCCGAGAGGCGCTGTGCGAGAGCCCACTGGTCGAGTGTCGACGGACGCTCGCGGTGCAGCCCGCGCTCGCAGATCGCGCGCACGAGCGCGCCGTAGTCGAGCCCCTCCACGCGTGCCATTCGCGCGAGCCCCGCATCCGGCGCGAGATCGGGATTCGAGTTCACCTCGAGAATCCACGGCTTGCCCGCGCGATCGATGCGGAAGTCGACGCGGCCGTAGCCGTCGCCGCCCACCACTCGCCACGCCTGGAGCGCGATGCGCTGCAGCTCCTCGGTGAGCGCCGCCGGGAGCTCGGCCGGGCCCTGCGGCTGCGCGCCCGAGTCCTCGTCGCTCCCGGTCGCCCACTTCGAGCGATACGACACGATGCGCCACATCCCCTTGGGCATTGCATCGAAGTGGATCTCCGACACCGGCAGCACCTGATCGCCGACGATGCCGACGTTCACCTCGCGGCCGTCGATGTAGCGCTGCACCAGCACCTCGTCCCAGCGCTCGTGCATCGAGCTCACCCGCTCGGAGAGTGCGCGCATGGTGCGCACGACCGAGCGCTGCTCGACGCCCACCGATGCATCCTCGGCGGCGGGCTTGCAGATCGCGGGAAAGCCGACGGCCGGGATCGGATCGCCGCGGCGCACGATCGCGAAGCGCGGAATGGGCAGGCGCGAGCGATCGAGGATCGCGTTCACGACGTGCTTGCGCAGGCAGAGCGATGTCGTCCACGACGAGCTGCCGGTGAACGGGATGCCGAGTACCTCGAGCGCCGAGATGACGGTGGGCTCGAGCTCGGCCACGCCGTCAATCCCCTCGCAGAGGTTGAAGGCGACGTCGCACTTGGTGCGCCGCACGCGCTCGATCCAGCGGCCGTCCGTGTGGACGGGCACGCGTACGACCTGGTTTCCCTCGGCCGCGAGCACCGCTTCCACGGCCTCGACGGTTTCGAGAATGAGCAGATCGGGCGACTTGCCGAGCGCTGATGCGCCGTCGAAGAGAAGAGCAATTTTCATTTATATCCCACCTCGTGGTGGGGCCCGCGCACGAAATCCGGAGCGAAGCTTCGCGCGCTCAGCCCAACGCCGCCGCGCGTCGCACTCGACGCGTGGCCTTTCCCGACAGGGGGATTCCCTGTCGCTCCGCGGCGAAGCGCAGGGAGCGCTGGATGAGCTCATCGTAGCTCAATCCGGCTGCCCGCGCCGCTTTGGGAAAGCACGAGTTGTCCTCGGGACGGGGAAGGATTCCCGGAAGGGGATTCACTTCCACCACGTTCGGCACGCCAGCGGCATCCAGTCGCACATCGATACGCGACCAATCGCGACAGCCGAGCACCTGGTAGGCGGAGAGCACGACCTCCTCGATCCTGCTCCGCAGCGCCTCATCGATCCTCGCAGGGCACTCAAAAATCTGCAACGGGTGGCTCCGGTCGTCCCAGAGCCACTTGGCTTCGAAGCCGTACACCGGCAGCGCGCCCGGCGGCAGAGCATCGAAGTTCATCCCGACGATCGGCAGCACGTGCGCGCCGTCGCCGTTACCCATCACCGCGCAGGTGAACTCACGGCCGGGAAGGTATTCCTCCACGAGCACGGGCTGCGCGTACCGCTCGAGCAGAAACGCAGTCTGTGTCTGCGCCTCGGCGACCGTGCGGCAATAGTTGTCTTCCGTGATCCCCTTCGACGAGCCCTCGTGCACCGGCTTCACGAACAGCGGGAGGCGAAGGCGGGTGCTGCCGCTCTTCGTCCTGCGCGTGGTGAGGCGATCGAGCATCGCGGGGATCTCGGCGGCATTCCGAATGAGCGCGAAGGGCGCGGTCGGTACGCCGTGATACGCCAGGAATTCCTTTGTGCGCGCCTTGTCGAGGCAGAGCGAGAGCGAGAACGGATCGGATCCCGAGTAGGGGATGCCGAAGAATTCGCAAATTGCGGGAACGTGGGCTTCGCGATTCACGCCGCCCATTCCTTCCGCAATGTTGTAGACGATATCCGGCTGAGTCGCCCGGAGGCGCTCGGGGAAATCGGCGTTCGCCTCGAGGCGGACTACTTCGCCGAGGGCGCTGAGCGCCTGCTCGACGGCGTTGATGGTCTCGGCGCTGTCCCACTCTGCGAACTCATCATCCACGCTGGCCGTGGCCATGCCGCCGGCTCGGGAGCTCGCCATGCTGTCCGGCGCGCTCGACCAATCGGAAAGAGAGTTACTGGGAGGCTCTTCGTCGGGACGTGCATCCTCGGCGCCGTCCTCGAGACGAAGAGCAGGGACTTCAGGCTTCTGATTGTAGGCGAACCCGATTCGTGTCATCCGATCCTGCTTGAGGTCAGACAATTCCGCTCGAACACTCGCCACCACCTTCTCCGCGCATCCACCCTTTCATTGACGCGCATCTCTCGAAAATCGTTCGCGCAGCGGCACTCTCACTACGTGCAAACGCGATGCCTGTTTCGAAGGTGCGAGCAAAATAAGAGTCAATGAAAAGCAGCGCAATGATTTTTTCCCTATGCGCGATCATTATTTCACACTTTGTGAAATCCGACTCGGGCCGCTTCGCGCCGATCCTCGCCGACATAGATCTCGAAGTCGGAGAAAAATCCCGGCGCCTCTGCCGCGAGCAGTCGGAGCGTCGCGACCGCCAGCCGGCGAATCTCCAGCTCCGCGCCTTCGCTCGACCGCAGCTCGAGCATCGTTCGCCAGGCCCGCGCGTTCGCCGTCACCACGATCTTCGTCTCGGTGGAGTTCGGCAGCACGCCGCGCGCAGCCTCTCGCGCCATCTTCCGACGATGGACTTTGTCTCCCACCCACGCGTAACGCTCCATGAGCTGCTCCACGAGCGCGATGTAGCTCGCGAGCGCGGCATCCACCTGGCTGCGCCACGCGCTCTCGAGCGCCTCGTCCCCCGCCACCGCGGGCGGCACGACGAAGCTCGCGTCCTTCTCGTCCACGTAGCGCTGTGAGAGCTGGGAGTACGCGAAGCCCGCCCGGTGGCGCACCAGCTCGTGCGTGAGCGAGCGGCTCACGCCCTCGAAGAGCAGCGAATAGTTCGCGTGCTCGAGAACGCTCCCGTGTCCCTGCTTCTTGATGTTCTGCAGGTAGTCCCGCGTGGTGCGCCGCGCAGGATTTTTCTGGCTCATGTAACAGAGTCGCCCGGCGAACTCGGCGAGCTGCTCGCCCGCGGTGCTCTCACCGAGCCAGGCGACGCCCAGATGCTCGGGTGCAGTGAAGGTCGGCTTCGCGAGGAGGGTGATGCGCGGCTCGTAGTAGTACACGGATCTCCGAGAGTGGGCTGGGGCGGCTCAGTTGCCGCCGATCATCGAGAGTCGATAGCTGCTCCACGCGCGGTCGCGCTCGATCGTGTCGAGCGCGGTGCGGGCGTCGTGCGGGAGCTGCGGGAGCGTCGGGTCGTACTTCACGTCGCCGATCGCGCCGGCGCCGGTAGGCACCTTCACGCCGGGGTTGAAAATATTTTGCGGGTCGAACGCGTGCTTCACCTGCGCGAAGAGCGCCACGGAGCGCGGATCCCACACCCGCTCGAGCAGCGGCGTGCGCAGGCGGCCATCGCCGTGCTCGCCAGTGAGCGTGCCGCCCAGCTGCGCGGCGAGCGACGTTACCTCGTCGAGGATCGAGCGCACGGTGTCGCGCCAGCCGGGCTTTCGAACGTCGATGAGCGGGTTCACGTGCACGTGCGAGTCGCCCGCGTGACCGAAGATGACACCGCGCACGTTGTGCCGCGCGAGAATCTCGCGAACCCCGCGCACGTACTGGGGCATACGCTCGGGGGGAAGGGCCGCGTCCTCGATGAACTGCATCGACTTGAGCGACTGCGAGAGCCGGTTCAGGATCGGGCTCGCGGCATGCCGCAGCGCCCAGAGCCGCGCCTCCTCGTCGGAATCGAGCGCGAGCGTGACGCGCGTCGCGCCGCACGTCGTCATCGCCTGCTCCATCACCTTCGCCATGGCGACCGCGGACCGCGCATCGCCAGCCTCGATCTCGATGAGGAGCACCGCCTCGCTCCCGCCATCGATGGAGACGAGCGCCGGTCCGCTTCGCGCCACGTCGATGAAGGTGCGGTCGAGCAGCTCGCACGCGCTCGCGCCCCCCACCCGCGCGCGCGCGGCGCCGTCGACGGCCTGCTCCAGTGTCGCGAACTCCGCCACGAGGCTGCTCGTCGCGCCCGGCAGGGCGGCGAGCGAGAGCTCGATCCCCACGAACAGCGCGAGCGTGCCCTCGCTCCCGATGAGGAGATCGAGCAGCTCCCCACTTCGCGCGTAGTCCGCGAGCGCGTACCCCGACGAATCCTTTCGCACGCCCGGATGCGAGCGCACGCGCGCGGGCGACGAGAGGATCGCAGGGTGCGCGTAGGAGAGAAAGCGATCCACGGCGGGAAGCTCCGGCAACGGTGCGCCGCGCTGGATGAGCGCGCGCGAGCCATCGTCGAAGATGCAGTCGAGCGCCGTCACCCACGCCCGCGTCGCGCCGTAGCGCAGCGTATGCGCGCCGGCGGCGTTCGTCGCCGCCATGCCGCCGATCGTGCAAAATGCGCCACTCGACGGGTCGACGGGGAATCGCAGCTTCTTCTGGCGCGCCCGCTCGTTCACCGCGCCGCGCAGTGCGCCCGGTCCCACCATCACCCGGCGCCGCTCGGTGTCGATTGGTGCGATCGCATCGAGGCGACTCAGATCCACGATCACGCCAGTGCCCACAGCGCCGCCCGCCATCCCGCTTCCGGAGCCCCGCGCGATCAGCGCCGTGCCACTTGCCGCCGCCCAGCGCACGAGCGCCGCGACATCGTCCGCGTCCGCTGGTGCCGCCACCGCAGCCGGAATCGCCTGCGCGATCCCCGCTCCCTCGGCGTACACCGCACGCGCGGAATCATCGTCGCGGAACACGCCACGAAATCCATCGGGCTTCACGCTGGCCACATTGCCTCGTCCAGCGCCCGTTGACAAGCCACTCGTGCTCCCGTCATCATCCAGCATGGAGAGCGAAGTACCGCTGCGAAACGTGGGTCCGCTGATCAAGATCGAAACCGACCGGCGGCTCGGACACGAGTGGGATGAGTGGGACGGCGGCGCGCTCGACAACGGTGGCGACTTCACCTCGCCCACCCGCCTCTACTTCGGCTTCACCGCAGTCGGCATCCTCCTGGTCGCAATCCTTGCGGCGGCCACGGTCTATCTGCTCGCGCCGCGGCTCGCGTTCATCTCGCGACGACTCCCCGCTGCGCTCTACGTGAGTATCGTGGGCGTCGTTGCGCTGTCGCTCGCGTGGCTCACCCTCCTCGCGCTCTCCGTGTGGACCGGCCGCGCGCTTCTGCCCGAGCGCCTGGCCGAGCGCGGGCTGCTGCTCCGCACGCTTCACCTCGCGTGGCGCGTGGGCGAGATCTTCGGCGTGAAGCGCGACTGGACCGACCATGCGAGCGTCGTCGTCTACAACCGACTCGCCTTCGCGCGCGAGCGGCGTGTGAATCCGTCGGAGCTCCTGATCCTCATCCCGCGCTGCCTCTCGCGCGAGTCGCTCGACGGCGTGCTCGAGATCGCCAAGCGCTACGGAGTGTCCGCCTTCGTTGCCACGCGCGGACAGCTCGCGCGCCGCGTCATCCGCGAGCGGCGCCCGAGGGCAGTCGTCGCCGTCGCGTGCGAGCGCGATCTCGTGAGCGGGTTGCACGACGTCGCCGGCCGCGTTCCGGTGCTCGGACTTCCGATGACGCTTCCGAATGGCCCGTGCAAGGACGCAGCGCTCGATCTGGTGCGAATGGATGAGTTTGTCCGCAAGTATCTGGTGAAGAAGCTGTAGCTCTGGGGAGTCAGGCAGGGCGTAGGTCAACGGCTTGTACACGAATCAAACCAATTGAAAACCAATAGAACCCGACGCCAAGGGAGTGCGTAAGCGACTCTACAGCGCTCGGGTTCTTTTTTGTTGAATCTGTGTGTCAGTGAGATTCGGCTCGCATTGCGATCTCAAACGGGAAGAACAAAAAAATGAAGCCCTGGCTGGCGAGTACGTCTCTCGCTCAGCGTCGGGTTCGATTGGTTTTCGATTGGTTTGATTCGTGTACAGTCAGTTGCCTCTACGCGTTCCCGAGCACCAACTACAGCCCCAGCGCGCTCACCACCGGCGGCTCCACGCTGTAATCGTAGAACCCGCGCTTCGACTTCTTACCATAGTAGCCCGCGAGCACCATGCGCTTGAGCAGCGGCGGCGGCGCGTATCGCTTCTCTCGATACTCGTCGAACATGATCTCGGCGATCTTGTACGTGGTGTCCAGTCCCACGAAGTCCAGCAGCGTGAAGGGCCCCATCGGGTAGCCGGTGCCGAGCATCATCCCCTTGTCGATGTCCTCGACACTCGCGACTCCGTGCTCCAGCGCGTTGATCGCATCGAGTAGATAGGGCACGAGCAGCAGGTTCACGACGAATCCCGAGTTGTCCTTCGCCGCGATCGGCTCCTTCTTCAACCGCTTCGCGAAGTCGAACGCGCGGCTGAATGTCTCCTCGCTCGTGGTCACCGTCTTCACCACCTCGACGAGCTTCATCACCGGCACGGGATTGAAGAAGTGCAGCCCCACCATCCGGTCGCCGCGTCCGCTCACCGCCGCCATCGCTGCGATCGTGAGACTCGACGTGTTCGACGCGAAGATCGTGTGCGCCGGGCATAGCGCATTGAGCTCCTTCCAGATCTCGTTCTTCAGTTCGAGGTCCTCGATGATCGCCTCCACCACGATGTCGGCAAACGCGAGATCGGCGACTACCGTCGTGAACGTCAGCCGGCTCATCGTCGCGGCACGCGCCTCTTCCGTGAGCTTCCCCTTCTCGATCGCCTTGCCGAGCGACTTCTCGATGCTCGAGCGCGCACGCTGGGCCGAGGGTTCATCGACCTCGCGCACGATCGTCGTGAAGCCGTTGAGCGCCGCAACCTGCGCGATGCCCGAGCCCATCAGTCCTCCGCCGAGCACGCCGACGGTAGCAATCGTTGTCATAGAAGAAGTAGAGGTAGAGTGCGTGGTGAAGAAACGTCAGGGCCAGCGAAGTCCGGCGCTCGCGGCGATGCCGGAGATGAGCGATGGGCGCTGCAGCTCGCCGCGCTCGAGCCGGTCCAGCATCTGCTCGAGCGCGAGCTGCGCGCCCGCGACCTGCGGCGAGTGACTACGTGCGATGTAGTAGCCGCCCACGAGCCCCGCCGCCACCGGCAGTGCCGCGACCGCGGCCATCACGCCCAGCGCGAAGAGCACGCCCGCCGTCACACCGCCAGCCACCGCCACCCCGCTCCCGCCGGCGATGCGCTGCGAGCGAACGTTGGCGAGGCTCGCATCGAGCCGCACGATCGAGCGCTCCGCGTCGACGGCGATTATCGTCGCGGACACCTCTTCGGCGCGCGCGAGCCGGTAGCCGTGGCCGCCCACATTCATGATGCGGCGGAACTCCGTCGCCATCCCGCCGCGCGGCTCCCATGCGATGCGGTCCGGGAAGCGTCGCTTCACCCGCAGCGACTCCTCGCGCTGCATCGCGTCGTCGAGCTTCTCGAACAGCGCCAACGGAGCGCCGCGCACCGTGCGGCTTGCAAACACCGTCGCCGAGCCAAAGAGCGCAGCGACGCGCCCGCGCTCCACCGGCACCTCCACGCGCGACCGCTCTTCTGCCAACGCCTGGCGCAGATGCTTCGCGGGAATGCCGACCTCGTTGCCGACGTCGAGGATCTGCGCCTCGGTGAGCGTCAGCTCTCCCGGATCCGCCTCGGCCGCCTGCAGCTCGGCCGCGCGCGCGAGCACGCGCTCGAGCGCGGCGCGCTCCAGCGGAGCCGGAGCTCCGCTCGGTGCCGCGGGAGGCGCGGGTACCGCGGCAGTGGCCGGTGGTGGCTCCGGCTTCGGCTCGTCCGCCATCAGTCCGCAGCCTTCAGCACTTCATCGAGGCGCTGGTCCATGCCGTCGATGATGGTTTGCCTGAGCGGAAAGGCGCGCACGAACACGGCGTCGACATCGCCGCCGGTAGCCGCAATGCGCGCCAGCGCGAGATAATGCCGCTCGTAACCTGCGACCAGCTCGGGGATCGCGCGCTGGAGGAGCATCGCGCCGCCGCGAACCTTCGCCGGAGTCTCGAGCTGGGCGCCGATTCCCGAACGAAACTCCGCCGGCGAGATTCGCTCCCGCACCGCCTGCTCGGCCACCGGAGCGATCGCTTCGTGCGCGAACTCGTACACGGCGTCGAGTGAGGAGTCCGCGGTGGACGGAAATCCGATCGCGATCGAGTGCTGTCGCTGGAGAATGCTTTGCCCCTCTCCGCCGAGCGGAAGCGAGAGCACGATCTCTCCCGTTGGCAGCTGCACGCCGCGCAGGTAGCCGCGGAGCTGTTTCAGGTAGCGCTGCGAGAACGCCGTGTCCACCGCTGCGAGCGCCGGGCGCAGCGCGTGCTGCTGCTCGCGCCAGTACTGCTCGTAGAACTTCGAATGCTCGTCCGTGAGCGATAGCGCGAACACTTTCAGCCACTCGCGATCCGCCTCGGTGCGATACACGGAGCCGAGCGCCAGCGTCATGTCCGTGGTCTCTTCGCTCGCGCGCGGCGCACGCTTCCACGTGCTCAGCTCCGAGGGGCGCTTCTTGCCGCTCACCGAATCCTCGTTGCTCGTGAGAAAGGCGGCGATGTCGTTCCCCATCTCCTCCCAGCTCCCTTCACGGAGCGCGAGCCGCGCGCCATCGAGGAGCCGGGGATTCACGCGCAGCCCGCGCTGCAGCATCTCCATGTTCTGATCGAGCTGCGTGAGGATGTTCCTGCTGTTCTTCGCCACGATCGTCGCGTCGCGATAGTCGCGCCGGAACGGGGGCGTGCGCGAGGTGTCCGCGATGAGCATCGCGTAGCCGTGCAGCCAGAGATCGACGACGTAGCGCGTCTTCACCGGCCACGGCGTCTGGCCGATCACTTCCTGGCTGATCGTCGGCGGCGCAGGCGCCGGCTCGGCCTCCGGCTTCGTGTTCGCGCCGACGAGCCCCGAGCAACCAGCGGCGAGCAGCACAGCGCTCGCCGCCGCGACGCGACTACGCTGCGAGCGATTCAATGATCACCGCGATTCCCTGACCGCCGCCGATGCAGGCCGAGCCAAGCCCGTAGCGCTTGCCGGTGGCCTTCAACGCGTGGATCAGGTGTGCGACGATGCGCGCGCCCGATGCGGCGAGCGGATGGCTCAGCGCAATCGCGCCGCCGTGGATGTTCAGCTTGTTGCGGTCGACGCCGAGCGATCGCTCGACGGCGCACACCTGGCTCGCGAACGCCTCGTTCACCTCGACGAGATCGATCTGGTCGAGCGTCATCCCCGCCTTCTTGAGCGCGATCTGCGATGCCGGCACCGGCCCGATGCCCATGATCGTCGGATCGACGCCAACGGTGCCCCACGACACGAGACGTGCGAGTGCCTTCTTCCCCGTGCGTGCCGCATACTCGGCGCTCGAGATCACGAGCGCCCCCGCGCCATCGCCGATCCCCGATGCATTTCCCGCCGTGACGAGTCCATTCTCCTTGAACACCGAACGAAGCTTCGCGAGCCCTTCCTTCGTCGACTCGGGACGCATGTGCTCGTCGCGCGCGAAGATCTCCTCCTTCTTCGTCTTCGGATTTCGCACGGGCACGCCCACGATTTCATCAGCGTAGAGGCCGCTCGCCCACGCGTCGCGCGCCAGGGTCTGCGAACGAAGCGCGAACTCGTCGGCGCAGAGCCGATCGACGCTGAACTGCTCGCCGAGCTTCTCAGCCGTATCACCCATCGCGAGTCCGGCGTAGGGATCCTTCAAACCTTCCCACAGCGAGTCCTCGAGCACGGGACTCTTCCCGAGCGGAAGTCCCCAGCGCATCCCGCGCGCGACGTGCGGCGCCTGCGACATCGACTCGCCGCCGCCCACCAGGCAGATTTCGGCTTCGTCGAGCAGAATCTCCTGTGCGCCGCTCACTACGGCCTGAAATCCGGAGCCGCAGAGCCGGTTTACGGTGAGCGCCGGTACGTCCTGCGGCACGCCGGACTTGAGCGCGACGTGTCGCGCATAGTAGATCGTGTCCGATGTCGTCTGCATGACGTTGCCGAAGATCGCGTGCTGGATCTCCTTCGGCTCGACGTGCGCGAGATCCATTGCAGCCTTCGCGGCGAAGACGCCGAGATCGATGGCGCTGAAGTCCTTGAGCGTGCCGCCGAAGGTGCCGAACGGCGTGCGGACGCCGGACAGGAAGACGATGTCGCGGTTGGTGCCCTGAGTGCCCACTGGATTCCCCGAACGAGGTGAGTCTCGAAAGATGACCACGTCCCGCGATCGGGGGAACTACCAGGAATTACGCCTCGCGCACGTGTTTCGCGATCCAGTCGCCCACCGCGCGCGTGCCCAGCGTGCCGCCGATGTCGGGCGTCCCTACGCCCGCCGTGATCGCCGCGCGCACCGCTTGCTCGACCGCGGCTCCGCTCGCCGCCTCGCCCACGCCCTCGAGCATCATCGCGAGCGAGAGGATCGCGGCCATCGGGTTCGCGATGTCCTTGCCGACGAGTGGCGGCGCGCTCCCGTGCACCGGCTCGTACATCGTCACCTTGCCCGGATGCCGGTTGGCACTCGGCGCTATCCCGAGCCCGCCAACCAGAATCGACGCGAGGTCGGAGAGGATGTCGCCGAAGAGATTTCCGGTGACGATCACCTGGAACGCTTCGGGCGTGCGCACCAGATCCATCGCCATGGCGTCGATGTAGCGCGTGTCGCGCTTGATGTCCGTGTACTCGGAGCCGACCTCCTCGAACACGCGCCGCCAGAGTCCATGTGCCGCAATCGCGTTCGCCTTGTCGGCCATCGTGACGCGAGTCTTTCCGTGTGCGCGCGCCCACGCGAAGGCGTGGCGGATGATCCGCTCCACTCCCTTTCGCGTGTTCAGCTCCTCGGCGATCGTGATCTCGTCCGGCGTTCCGACCTTGAACGCGCCGCCGACGCTGACGTACAGACCCTCAGTGTTCTCGCGAAAGACCATGAGATCGAAATCCCGGACGGTCTTTCCCTTGAGCGGCGTGAGCCTGTCGTCGAATAGCCGCGCGGGGCGCTCGTTCACGTAGAGGTCGAGCTGGAAGCGCATCCCGAGCAGGATGTCGCGCGCATGCACGTTGTCTGGCACGCGCGAGTCGCCGAGCGCGCCGACGAGAATGGCGCTCACATCGCGTCCGAGTCGCTGCATCTCCTCGGGCGGAATCGTGATGCCGGTCTTCAGGTAGTGCTCGGCGCCCCACGGGAGCTGCTCCACGGCCACGCCGGGATGGTGCACCGCCTCCACGGCGTCGAGCACCTTCAGCGCTTCGCCAACGACCTCCGGTCCGATTCCGTCGCCGGCGATGACGGCAAGAGTGTGGGGCACGGTCTCAGTCCACCCATTGTGCGGCGTGCCTCACGTGGCCGCGACTCCGCGGCCGCAGGTGATGCAGTACTTCCAGTGGATCTCGAGCTCCGTTCCGCACGCGGGGCAGCGCTGCACCATGAGGTTCTGCCCGCAGCTCGGGCAGAAGAGCACGCGCCGCCCATCGGGGAGCGTGCCGCCACAGTAGCGACATGCGCCCGCGGCACTGCTGCCGCTCGTCGGCGCGGGCGTCATCGCGCGGGGAGTGGCGGTCGGCGCGCCGCGCTGGAGGCTCGTTGGCGAGTCCGCGAAGTGCCGCACCGCTTCCGAGGTGAGCGTCACGCGCGCGGCGGCGAAATCGCGGAAGACCGCCGTGTTCGGATTCGGCGACGACAGCTCCTTGCGCATCGCGTCCTGCATTGCGCTGTCGCCTGTGGCGTAGCCGCGCTCGCCCGAGAGCAGCTGGCAGAGCGCCGCCTCGTAGTCCTGGTTCGTTTCGATCTCGAGCTCGGTGCGATTGTGCCGATACGGAATCAGCGTCTGATACAGCTCGGACACCTCCACCGGCTGACTCAGATACTGCGGATAGCTGTTTCGAACATTTTGCACGAGCCGTCGAACGAGCCGATCGAGATCATCCATGGGCGAGTTACTCGGGGAGGAGCTGTTGCTGTTTTGACGACGAGAGCCGCGCCCGAAGAATATGAAAGAACGCGGCGACGCCATCCTTCCATGTGATCTTTTTTCCTTCCGCGTACGTGCGCCCATGATAGCTGATCGGCACCTCGTACACCCGGGCGCCCATCTGCGCGAGGCGCGCGACGATCTCGGGCTCGATGCCGAAGCGCGGATTGGTGAGATGCATGAGCTTCAGCGTGCGCCCGGTGAACGCCTTGTACCCTACCTCCATGTCGGTGAGGTTCAGGTTCGTGAACATGTTCGACATGAGCGTCAGGCCGCCGTTTCCCATGCGATGCCAGAAATACAGCACGCGGTGCGAGCCGGATCCGAATCGAGTGCCGACGACGGCGTCGGCGTGCCCGTCGATGATGGGCCGGATGACCGCCGGGATGTCGGAGGGGTCGTACTCGAGATCCGCATCCTGGATGATTGCGACGTCGCCGGTGGCGTGGTCGCGCGCGGTCTGAATCGCCGCGCCCTTCCCGCGATTGACGTCGTGTTTCGCGACGACCATGCGCTCGCCGGCGGCATTGGCTCGCTCGGTGAGTCGCTCGAACGTCGCGTCCTTCGACGCATCATCGACCGCGACGATCTGAATCGTGATTCCGTCGGAGGCGACCTGATCGCCGAGCGCCAGCACCGCATCGAGCGTGCGGTCGATGGTGGCGGCTTCGTTGTAGCAGGGGATCAGAACGCTGAGTGTGATCGGCTTGCCGTGACGCATCAAACCAGAGCTCGGGCTGAAGTATTCAGCGACAGGCCGTCACGGCTTCCCGACCTGCTCCATTTGCTTGTCGACATCCGTGGATACGCGCTCCCTGTTGTCACCGCCAACGCGATGAATGATGCGAGCGCCGAGATTCTCCGAATGATCCTGAGCATCGTTGAAGCCGGCGAAATAGCCGAACACCAGTCCAGCGCATATCAATAGTATAGGCTTCAACATGAGACGGCTCCGAAGGGGAATGATAGCCTAGAACAGACTGTCCGTCTCGCCGCGCGGTAACGATCGCGCCTCCCGGAACGACCGCATCTCGGGCAGCGGCGACGGATCGAGCGACATCCGGCCTCGCTCGCGCTCGCTCGCCATCCACGCCTCGAAGCCGGATTCCACCGCCCCCTTCGACTCGTCCTGCCGGGCCGCCGCGCGGGTGGCGAGCATGTTCGCATACTCGTTTTGCGGGTGCCCGTTGTGCCCGCGCACCCACCGCCACTCCACACGATGATTCGCCGCGACGTCCACGAGCTCCTGCCAGAGCTCGAGGTTCCCGATCTCGCCGCCCTTCCGCTTCCAGCCGCGCCGCGCCCAATCATGCACCCACGACGTCATTCCGTCCACGAGATAGCGCGAGTCGCTGGTGAACACGACCACGCAATTCCACTTCTTCGAGGACGCGATGTCGAGCGCCTCGATCGCGCTCCGGAGCGCCATCCGATTGTTCGTCGTCGCCTTCTCCGACAGCCAGAAATCCCGCCGCACGAGATCTCCGCTCTTCGGATGTGCGAGCTCGATCAGCCCACCCGCGCCACCTGGGTTCGATCCTTCGCGGCCGTTCCCGAGGCACGACTCATCGGCGTAGACGGCGAGCAGGCAGTTGGTCGGTGCTGCCATGCTAGCGGATCACCTGCAGCGAGTCGATCTCATCGATGTAGATGATGATGCCATCGCCAGTGGTCGGGTGCACCGCCTCGATGCGCTCGCGCCCCTCGATGAGGTGGAGCCGCTTCGGGATGACGATGTACTCCGTGCCACGGCGATAGACGGAGATTCGCTTCCTGTCGATCACCGCGCGCTCGAGGCGGTCGTACTGCTCTGTCGTCAACTGCGCCATGCCGTTGTCTCCGCCTGCTCGCGTATCGTGACGTGTGCGCCTTCCTTGTCCACGACGAATGGCAAAAGGCGGGCGAGCGGCGACACGTGCGCCCGCACCTCATCCACGCGCTCCGCGGGCGCGATGATGAGCACGGATCCGCCGCCCGATGCGCCAAGCGCCTTGCCGCCGAGCGCACCGTGTGCGCGCGCGGTGTCGAGGAGCCTGTCGATGGACGGGGTCGTGATCTTCTCGTGCAACGTTCGCTGCTGCTCCCAATGCTCGCCAACCAGCTGCCCGAGCTCGTCCACGCGCTCGCGTTTGAGCGCATCGATCATCTGCACGGCGAGCGCACGCATGCGCGCGAGCGCCGCGACCACGTGGGGCGCGCGATCGCGATAGCCGTCGAGCACCGCGGTGATCGTGGCGCCCGAGATGCGCGACTCACCCGTATACGCGACGAGGCACTGCCGCTCGAGCGCGCGCACGAGCCCATCGCTCAGCGGAATTTCTTCGGCCCTCGCCTTCGCCCGAAAGGTCAGCGCGAGCGCGCCACCGTACGCGGCCGCGTAGTGGTCCTGAAATCCGCCCGCGATCCCGAGCTCATCGACCTCGAGCGCCCGGCTCCGTTCCGCGAGCTCCGATCGCGAGATCGATTCACCGCGCCACGCGGCGAGCGCCGCCGCCACCGCAACGCCAGCCGCCGATGAGCCCCCGAGCCCCGCGCCGCGCGGAAATTCGCTCGCTTGCTCGAGCCGTACATCGTCGAGCTGTGCGCGCCTGAGCGCGGCCGCGCCGAGTGATGCATCGCCATCCGCACGGAGCATCCGCGCGTGATCCGCGCGATGCTCCGTGCCATCGGCGTGGAGCTCGACACCGTTCGCGATCGAGCGCAGCGTCGCGCGCGCGTAGGACGCGATCGCGAGGTTGCACACGCACCCACCTTCTTCCACCGTATATGGAGGGACGTCCGTCCACCCGCCCCCGAAATCGACGCGCACCGGTGCCCGCGCTACTACTTCACGCACCGCTCAGTCCGAAAGTTCGCGTGGAAGCGAAGACGGCATCATGCCGTGCACGAATTTCCATGCGCGCGCATCTTCCCCAACGCCTGAATCGATGCGACACTCACGCGGTGCGTATCGGAGCCCCAGGCGGAAGTGGCGGACGGTGTCCGGTAAACGCGTGCGAAGTGCCGCAAGTTGTACATATTGTAGTTGCGCGTGCGAGGGGAGGGAGGAGCAGCCCAAAGCTATCGCATGCGATGACGGCCGCCAGCCCGATGCTCGGGTAGCCCGGCACGTCTCCTGCGCCTTCAGGCGGTTATGCCAGATATCGCTCGTACGTTTGCAAATCGAACGTTGATTCTCCTCTCCAATCGCGAGCCGTATGAACATCGGCACGGCGAGATGGGAATCGACGTGCGCCGTCCTCCAGGTGGCCTGGTCACCGCGCTCGATCCGACGATGCAGCACACCGATGGTGTGTGGGTGGCGTGGGGCTCCGGATCGGCGGACGCGGAAACGGCGGACCACGAGGGGCGCCTTCGCGTGCCGCCTGGTGAAGATGGCTACACGCTCCGCCGCGTGTTCCTCACGGATGCGGAGGTAGACGGCTACTACATGGGCTTTTCCAATCGCTCGCTCTGGCCGCTCTGTCACATGCTCGTGCAACACTTCGAGTATCGCACCGACTACTGGAACACGTATCAGGAGGTGAACTCGAAATTCGCGCACGCCGTGGCGGACGAGGTTCGCCGCGCGCCACAGAAGCCGATCGTGTGGATCCAGGACTACCATTTCGCGCTCGCCGCCGAGATGGTCCGCGAGCTGGCGTCGCCCGCGCTGATCCATCAGTTCTGGCACATCCCCTTTCCTCCCGCGGACATTCTGCGACTGCTCCCCACGGGTGTGGACGAAGCGCTGCTCCGCGGTCTGCTGGGCAACGATCTCATCGAGTTTCACACCGAGCGCTACGCCCTGAACTTCCTCGGCTGCGTCGCGGAGCTCGTGCCCGAGGCGGAGATCGACGCCGACACCCTGGCCGTTCACTACGATGGCCGCCGCATCGATGTCGCCATCTTCCCCATCAGCATCGATGTCGAGCGCTACGAGCAGCTCGCGAGCACGCCGGAGAGCG
>JAQBQC010000132.1 GCA_028287205.1 Gemmatimonadota bacterium | reverse complement strand
GCCTTTTTCGTGGCTGCCGAGCTGTCGTTGGTGAGCGCGCGCCGCTCCCGCATCGACGCACTGGCGGCACGTGGCGATCGGAGCGCGAAGCTCGTCCAGGAGACCGCGAACGACATCCCGCGTTATCTCTCCGCTGTGCAGCTCGGCGTGACGCTGGCGTCGCTCGCGCTCGGATGGGCCGGAGAGGCGACCGTGGCCTCACTTATCGCGACGCTGATCGAGCGGCTGGGCTTTGGCAACGCGACGTTGATCTCGCACGCGACGGCAACCGTGATCGTCGCGTTCCTCACGATCACGTTCCTGCACATCGTGATCGGTGAGCTCGTGCCGAAGTCGATCGCGTACGCAGCGCCGGAGTCGACCGCGCGCTGGCTGGTGCGCCCGTTGCGCTGGTTCGCGAAGATCGCGCTTCCCCTCACCTGGCTGCTCAACGGAGCGGCGAACGCGCTTCTCAAGCTGCTCGGCGTAACCCAGGTGACGGACAGCGACCGTGCGCACTCGCCCGAGGAGCTCCGACTGCTGGTGATGCAGACGCGCAGGCACGGGATGCTCAATGAGAGCGACACGCAGATGCTCGCGGGTGTGTTCGACTTTCATCAGAAGAAGGCGCGCGACGTCATGCGCCCGCGCACCGAGATCGTGGCGATCCCGGCCACGGCGACGCAGGAAGAGGTGTGGGCGGTGGTGCGGCAGGAGCGATACTCGCGCTACCCGATCTACGGCGAGGATCTCGACGACTTGATCGGCGTGTTTCTCGCCAAGGATCTCTGGCTGTACGACGGCAAGGAGCCGTTCACCGTGCAGCAGTTCGTGCGCGAGGCGCTCTACATTCCGGATACGCGCCCTGCCGAGCGTGTGCTCGACGATCTGCGAAAGACCCGCGCGCACATGGCGATCGTGCTCGACGAGTTCGGCGGCACGGCGGGAATCGTCACGATGGAGGATCTCGTCGAGGAGGTCATCGGCGACATCGCGGACGAGTATGATGTGGCGCAGCGGGAGGCGCTGGAGATGAACGGCGTGCTCGAGCTCTCCGGATCGATGTCGCTGATCGACGTGCGCTCGGACCACGGAGTGAAGATCCCCGAGGGCAGCTGGTCCACGCTCGGCGGTTACGTCTTCTCGCGGGTCGGCCGTCTGCCGCGCGTGGGCGATCGCGTGCCGTTCAGCGGCGGTGAGCTCGAGGTCGTCGCGATGGATTCGCGACGGGTGGCCGCGGTGCGCGTGCATCGTACGCCCGAGGCGATCGCTGCGCGCGAGAACGGCGCTTCGTGAGCGATGCGCTCGAGGTGACGGAGCGCGTGGCCATTCCGCGAGATGAGCTGTCGATTCGCGCGAGCCGCTCGGGCGGCGCGGGAGGCCAGCACGTCAACACCTCGTCCACGCGCATCGAGCTGCTGTGGAACGTCGCCCAGACACGCGCGCTGCCGGACGATGTGCGCGAGGGCGTGCTGCAGCGGCTGCAGTCGCGCACCAATGCGGACGGGTTCATCCGCATCGTGTCGAGCGAGCATCGGAGTCAGCTTCGAAATCGCCAGGCGGCGGAGGAGCGGCTCGCGAAGATCGTGCGCAGCGCGCTTACCGTTCCTCGTGCGCGCAGGAAAACCGCGCCCACGCGGGCGAGCAAGGAGGCGCGGCTCCAGGCGAAGAAGCGACGCGCCGAGATCAAGAAGCGACGCGCGCGCGAGGACTTCGAGTAGCTGCTCGCGCAGTCGCCGCACTCACCGTCCATGAAGTGGGGCTTACAGCGTGCTCGCATTGACGGAGGCGCCGGCAGGCGGTGCGTCGGGCGCGGCGTCAGGCGCCGGAGCTTCACCTTCCGGCTTTGACGGCGCGCGGTACCAGTACGCTACCGCCGCCAGGAAGACACCCACCATGATGCGCGCGCCCACTCGCAAGCCGATCGCGTTGATCGTGAACGTCTGCACAAACGCCTTGTAGCTCGCGTAGAACGCGAGCCCGAGTCCCACCGCGCGCCAGAGTCCTACATGGCGCGATCGGCCGGCGAAGATCAGCGCGAGCCCGGCCAGCGCATAGTAGATGATGAGCGCGAACGACGCCGTGTCGGGCGACCAGGCCTCGACGAGCTCCTGCCGCACCCAGACGAAGGCGACGCCGATCGCCATCGCGCTCACGAGCGACGCGAGCGACTTGTGCTCGGCCGACGTCTCGAGCGGCGTGGGCTGGAGCGCGTACGCGAGAAATGCCCATGCGCACAGGACCGCGAGCGCGCACAACGACGGGATGGTCGCGAAGGGCGGATACGCGTAGGGGCTTCGCGCGGCCAGCAGGATGAACGTCCACGCCGAGGCGATCATCAGACTGAAGATGATTGGCGGCACGAGCAGCCTCGAGCGCGTCGAGCGCAGCAGCACCGTGAAGAGCGCGGCGTGGAGCGCCAGGGCGGCGATGCATCGCGTATCGTCGCCCACGAGCCAGGTCACTATCGCGATGCCACTCGCAATCGCGGCTACGAAGAGATGGTGCGCGCGCTCCTCTTCGTCCTCCCACGCGAGCAGCGAGGCGACCACCGTCAGCGCGGCCGCGGCAAGCGCCTGTATCGAGCGATCGGTGGCCGAGACGATGGTCGCGAAGAGAAAGCCGAGCGGCACGACGACGTTGCCGATCACGAGCCAACGCTCGTCAGTCTCGAGCTCGCGCGCTATTAGATACGAGGCGATGATGCCGAAGAGCGAGACGCCAACCTCGAGCGTGCGCGCGTGAATGGAGTACCCGAGCGTCGCGATGCAGGCGAGCAGGAGAAAGGCGAGGGCGAGCTTGGAGCGCAGGGTGTCGCGCGCGAACAGAATCCCCGCCGCGGCGCACGCGAACGCGAAGATCACGGGAGCGTGCGTGGCCAGCCAGCTATTGTCGAGATTGTGCGGTCCTCCGGCAGCGGCCAGGACGTACACCGTCGCCCCGATCACGGTGAGCCAGAGCACCGGTCGCCATCCGCGCTCGCGGATCGCGAAGAGGCTGAGCGCGATCACCACCCAACCGTACGTCAGCAGGGCCACGACGCTGCCGGGCTCGCGAGCGGTGACGAACGGAGCGAGCAACGCGCCGGCAAAGCCGATCGCGAACAGCGTTCGCTCCTCGGAGGTGAGCGCGAGCGCAGCCAGCGCCGCCGATGCGAGCGCCGCGATCGTGAGCGCGGTGAGCGTGCTGAGTACCTGGAGATGCGGACCGGCCGCCCACGCATCGACGTGAACGATCGCGAGCGACAGCGCGAGGAGGACGTTGCCGAAGCGCACGTCCCGCTTCTCCCGCACCCACAGTCCGACGCCGGCGACGATGATCGCGCCGACGAATCCGAGCACCACGCGCACGGTCGGGCCGAGGAGCCCGTGCTCTATCGCCCAGGAGAGAAAGGTCCCGACGCCCATGAGAATCGCGAGCGACGCGACGGCGATGGTGCCGTAGCGGCCGAGGAGCTTCTCGAGATCGATGTCGGGCGCGTGCTGCGGCGCGACATTCGGCGCGCGCGGAGCTGCGCGTGGCGGCGGAGGCGGGGGCGGCTCGGAAGCGGCTACGGGAGCCGGCGTGTGATCGATATACGAAACGGGCTCTGGTGCCGCGGCCATGGCCGCAGCGGGAGCGGGAGCGGGAGCGGGCGACGACTCGCCGCGCGCTCGAAGCTGCTCCCGGAGCGCTCCAAGCTGCTCGTACAACGCTCGAACGTGCTGTTCCAGAACCGCGATTCGCTGTTCGTCCGCCATCGCTCCCCCTCCCTACGGTGAAGCTGCTCGAACGAGTGCGCCGGCGCGCCGGCGCGCGCCGCGAATAGCCCTGAGGCTAGATCTCGACGCTACTTGATGATCGTGACGGTCGACGTTGCAGTCTGTACCACCGGTATGACGATCCCCGCCGCCTTCACCGTCTCCTTCATCGATTGCGTCGACGTCGATCCAAGATACACGCCGTTCGTGCCGATGTAATACATCGCCTCGCCGGTGCCGGACCCGTCCATCGTGATCTGCTGATTCGCCTGCGCCTGCGTGCCGGAGATGATCAGCGTCGAAGTCCGGTGCACGCGCCACGCCTTCTGCCCGGCGATCGCAGTGTCGCCGAGCACCTGCGACATGGTGATCGTCGAGGTTTTCAGCGTGTTGCCGTCCTTTGAGAAGTTCGTGGTGGCCGTGTCCGTCCACTTGGCGCCGGCACCCGCCGTCGCGGGCAGCGTGAGAAGGAAATGCGCCATGCTCGCGACGATGGACTCGCGATCGACGCCATCCGTTGCCTTCGTGTCCGAGCCGAAGCTCAGCACCTTCCCCGATGGCAGCATGACTCCGCTCACTTTAGTCCCCTGCATCACCTGCACGTCGGGGAGCTGGACGGCCAGGTTCGAGCTCATGTTCACCGAGTCGAGCGTGACGTCGAAGTGCAGCGTGTCCTTGTCCGTGAGCGTGCCCTTGGAGCCGGGCGCCTTGAGCGCGACGGTCACCTGCTGCTCGTTGGTGATGACGCCGGACGTCTTCTGTCCGTTCTGCTCCTGCGAGCGCTCCACGGTGGAATGCAGCCGGTAGCGTTGCACCGAGGGCGTATAGTGAATCTGTCCGAGCGCGGGGAGCGTGCTCCCGACAAGCAGTATCGCGGACAAGCGAACGACATTCATACTCTGCTCCTGAGCGAACGGACGGCCCTGTGCAGGGCGTTGGCGAGCTGAAAAGCTAACATCCCGGTCCCCGTTGCACCCTCCGTGGAGGGTACATAGCGTTCCACCGAGTGACTTCCACACTCATTACACCCGAGCGGCGCGCGAGCTTCGGCCGCAAGCTGCGCGCGTGGTACCGCGTGAACGCGCGCGACCTGCCGTGGCGCCGCACGCGCGATCCCTACCATATCCTGGTATCGGAGCTGATGCTCCAACAGACGCAAGTGTCGCGCGTCATCAGCAAGTACGCCGAATTCCTCGACCGGTTCCCAACGCTCGAGGCGGTGGCCGAGTCGAGGCCCGCGCGCGTGCGCGAAGCGTGGAATGGGCTGGGCTACTATGCCCGCGCTCGCAACCTCCAGCGGCTCGCGCGCACGATCGTTCGCGACCGCGAGCCCTCGGCGATTCCGCGCGAGCCGGACGCGCTGC
>JAQBQC010000093.1 GCA_028287205.1 Gemmatimonadota bacterium | reverse complement strand
TGACGAGTAATCCGCTTGCCGTGACCACCACGGCCAGTACCGCGATCCACACGCGCGATCGGGCTCTGATGTTGTTGTGCCAGTGCATGGCTGCCTCCCAACGGGTGAGAACGGGCCGCAAGTGCGGCCAAGGCATCGGGGCGATACCTGGCTCTCTACGACGGGAGTCTGAGATCGGATCTGTGCAGAAAAAACGAACAGAGGCGCAGGTGTGACAGTGCTACTAGCGGACTCAGCAGCTCGTTTTCAGTCGGTCTTGGCGGCGGCCCCGACGAGAAAGGGGGTGGTCGTCGGCTGTGCAGATCCACCCGCAGGCTCGTTGGTCACGGCGATCGCGGCGAGCGAGTCGGGCGAAAGCGGGTACGTCGCGCGCACGAGCGCGAAGCCACCGGCGGACGGCGTGAAGGTGCCGGCACTCACCTTCTTCTGGTCGCGCGTGACGAGCCACAGTTGGTACGTGTGTCCAGGTGCGGTCGCGGGAAGGTTGTGCGCGACGAACGTCCACCGGTTGGTAAGCTGGTCCCAGAACATGCGCGCGTACGGCTGCCGCGCGCTGGCCACGGACGCGTCGATCACGCGCACGCCGGGGCCCGTGAGCCCATCGAGAATGGCCTGCTGATCCGCGAGACGACGCTCCAATGCGGATGTGCTGTCGCGCAGCTCCGCGCGCGCGACGGACAGCCGCTGGATCGTGCCGCGCAGGCTGAAGTCGTACGCGATGGCGCCGATCGCGAGAAGGAGCGCCGCGGCGGCGAGCCAGCGCGCGAAGGTGGGACGCGCCGATTGCGTTGCTGATGCAGCCGACTGTGGCGGCGACGTTGGCGACGAGGGCGACGACGATCCTCCGCGGATCGGGGTGATTCCCGCGCGATCCTCGATGGCGCGCGCCACGAGCCGTGCGCGCATGCCCTGCTGGCGCTCCGGCGCCATCGGTCGTGGCGGCAGCGCCGCGGCGATCGACGCGGTCGCATCGCGCAGCGCCGCCAGCTCGCGCTTGCACTCATCGCACGTCGTGAGATGACGATCGAGCGCGGCGCGGTCGGCGGGCGAGAGCGCATCGAGCGCATCCATCGCGAGCAGGTCGCGCACCGCGTCGTGACCGGATGACTCGCTCATGGCGCGCCCTCCCGATGCTGCGCGAGCGGCGCACGCAGCTTCTCGAGTGCCAGGCGCGCGCGCGTTTTCACGGTGCCGAGGGGGAGCGACGTGCGCGCGGCGATCTCGCTCTGACTCAGACCGCCGAAGTACGCGAGCTCGATCACCTCTCGCTGCTCGGCAGGGAGCTTCTCGAGTGCCGCCGCGATGTCACGGGCGCGCTCGGAGGCCTCAGCCTCCTGCTGCGGATTGGCGGCGGGTGATCGCGAGCCGGCTATTCCGCCGCTTCCGTCGGACGACGGGACCACGCCGTCGAGCGGCTCCTCGGCACGACGCCGGCGCGCGCGCTGGCGATCGAGCGCGCGGCTTCGCGCGATCGTCGACAGCCACGTAGAAACGGCGCCGCGTGAGGCATCGTATCGGCCTGCCTCGCGCCACGCCTGCCAAAACGTCTCTTCCACCGCATCCTCCGCATCGTCGGCCTGCCCGAGCAAATAGTACGCGAGCGTGTGCACGGTCGTTGCCCACCGATCGTACAACACGCCGAGCGCTTGCTCGTCGCCGGCTGCCATGCGCGCCACGAGGGCGGCATCGGAGTCAGAGTCGTTCGGCACGAGCGCCTTGAAGAAGTACGCTCACAGAGGGCGAAGCGGATTCATCGTTCAGAAGAATCTAGGATGCTGGGAGTGAGGCGCCAGAGCGTGACGAGGAGAATGAGTGATCGTTGCGCGAGGGGAGTCGCAAGTCGCGTTGCGCGCTGCGCGCACCTGCCGCATACTCTGCCTGCCACTCTTCGGGAGTCCTGGATGAAACGGTTCACTGGCGTCGCGCTACTGCTCGTTCTCTCGGCGTGCGCGCTTCACGCACAGAATCATCCTCTGCCATCCGACTACGCGGTCGGAACTGCGCGAGCGCTGTGGCAGGTGCAGAGCGGATACGTGACGCAGGCCGCCGAGGACATGCCGGAGGCGAAATACAGCTACAAGCCCACTCCGGATGTTCGCACGTTCGGCCAGCTCATCGCGCACGTGGCTGGATCGCAGTACATGATCTGCGCGGCCGCGATCGGCGACAGCGCTCGTGCCGAGGACGACATCGAGAAAAGCAAGACGAGCAAGGCGGATCTGGTCGCCGCCATGCGCGCGTCGAACGAGTACTGCGCGCGCGCGTATCGACAGACGGACAACGCGTCAGCTCTCACTGTGAAGCTCTTCGGGCAGGAGCGAACTCGCCTCAACGTGCTCATCCTGAACGCGACGCACGACGCCGAGCACTACGGCAATCTCGTGACCTACCTCAGGCTCAACGGGATGGTCCCGCCATCGAGCAAGAGACAGTAAGTCGAGCTCAGTGTGGCGTGATGACGCGCGAGGGATTGCCCGGCAGTTGATTTCCGCTCGCGCCGAGCTGATTCGCGTGCAGCTCGGCCAGCGC
>JAQBQC010000089.1 GCA_028287205.1 Gemmatimonadota bacterium | reverse complement strand
CCGCGCGTCCGTCGCTCGTGCTCCTCGACGTGCTGATGCCGGGCCGCAGCGGATGGGAGGTGTGTCGGCTCATGCGCCAGCATCCCGAGCACGGTCGCAACGTGCGCATCATCATGCTCACGGCGCTCTCCGAGTGGAACGACAAGCAGTCCGCGCTTCAGACCGGGGCTGATGACTACATCACGAAGCCGATCGATCTCGCTGATCTCGAGCTTCGTGTTCGTCGGAACCTCGCGCTGGTCAGCCCGCACGCATGACCACGGTCTCACGCGCCTTTCTGCTCACGGATAGCGCTGATGCGGCCCTTGCGGATGCCGCGGAGATTCTGCTGCTCGACGTCGTGTTCGTGCACCCGGCGTCGGGTTTGCCCGCGGCGATCGATGCGCACGCATCCGCACGAGTGATCGTCGCTTCCACGGACGATCCGGCACTCCTGCGCGAGATCGTGGAGCACGCGAGCGCGCGCAGGATTCCCGTCGTGCTGGCAGGCGAGAACGATGTGGCGTACCGACGCGCGATCGAGTTCCGCGTCGACGACTGGTATCACTCGCCGGCGACCCCTACCGAAATCGCGTGGCGCATTCGCTCCGCGCTCGCGCGCGTGGCGGCGCAGGCGAGCGTCTATGCGCACCGCATCGACAGGGTCGAGTACGAGGAGATGCTCTACGATCCCCTCACCGGAATGGCGACGCTTCCCGTGATGCTCGAGCGAACGCGCGGACTGATCAAGGACCGCGGCGAGGTGATCATCTACTATCTCAACTTCGTGCGCTACTCGAAGATCGAGGAGATCTACGGGTGGGAGAAGCTCGACCAGGTGCTCGAGACCACCTCGGTGGCGGTGCGCGAGTTTCTCGATTCCCGATCGCTCGGCACCACGCGGATGATGGTCGGCTTCGCCAACGATGACGACTTCATCTTCCTGCAGATTCCGGACAAGGGGCAGCCCGTGCCGACGGACGCGCAGATCACCGAAGCGGGGCGGCAGCTGGAGACCTTCGTCGGCAACAGGCTCGAGGAAGTGCACGGCGAGGATGTGTCGTCGCTCTTCGACATCTTCATCGGCTCGTCGCACGTGTACTACACGCCGAAGATCCGCTTCGAGCGGCTCATCTATCGCGGCGTGCGCGAAGCAGCGAACGCCGCGCGCAGCGTGGAGCAGCGCGAGCGCGTGCGCCGCACCGCCGCGCTCAAGGGTGTGCTGCACGAGGGCTCGGTGTACATCGACTTCCATCCCATCGTGCTCGCAGAGACCGGCGAGATCTTCGGCTATGAGGCGCTCGCGCGCGGCGTGCCGCGCAACCTGCGCAGCCCCGAGGTGATGTTCGAGGTCGCGGCCGAGGCGGATCTCGTGTGGGAGCTGAGTCGCCTCTGCCGCGCGCGCGCGCTCGCGGGGGCGAAGGATCTCCTGAAAGGCGAGCAGCTACTCTTCGTCAACGTCGATCCGCACGATTTCGCGGACCCGGGCTTCGGCGTGCTCGACTCGATCGATCCGCGCCGCATCGTGCTCGAGATTACCGAGCGCACCGCGATCAAGGACTACCCGAAATTTCGCGAGCGGCTGCGATCCTTCCGCGAGCGCGGCTTCCGCTTCGCCGTCGACGACGCCGGCAGCGGCTACGCCGGACTCGGCTCCATTGCCAACCTCGAGCCGGACTTCATCAAGCTCGACATCTCCCTCATCAATTCGATCGACACGAACTTCATCAAGCAGAATCTCGTCGAGACGATGGTCGGCTTTGCGAAGGAGCAGGGCGCGATGGTGATCGCGGAGGGCATCGAGCGCGAGGAGGAGCTGGAGACGGTGAAGCGAATCGGCGTGCCGCTCGTGCAGGGTTTCCTGCTGCATCACCCGGCGCGCGCGGGAGCCGTGGCCGGCGCGCACGCGGGCCGCGAGTAGCAGCAGTCAGTCGTCGAGCAGCTTCGCCACCAGCGCGACCGATCGCGCGGAGGCACCCAACCCCCTCTCGACGATCGCGCGCGCGCGCGCACCCTCCGCGCCGCGCGTGTCCGGGCGCGTGAGCAACGCCTCCAGCCGCGCGGTGATCGCCGATCCATCCGTCACCGACGCGCCGGCATCCTCGGCGAGCAGCAGCTCTGCATCGCGGCTGTTCTCGTGGCGCGGGCCGAACAACACCGGCACGCCGAACGCCGCTGGCTCGAGCACCGAATGCAGGCCCGCGCTATGGAAGCCACCGCCCACGTACGCGACGTCGGCGAGCGCGTAGAGATCGCCGAGTAGCCCAACGCCGTCCACGACGATCACATCCGAGCTCGCGCCGTGGGCAAGCGAGCTTGCCCGCCTGATGGTGAGCTTGTTCGCGGTCGCCCACTTCTCGATGTGCCGGAGATGTGCGGGCGTCGGCTCGTGCGGCGCGATGATGAGCCTCGCGTCGGGCACCTGCGCGCGCGTGGCGACCCACGCCGGCAGCAGATGGTGCTCGTCCGCGGGCCACGTCGAGCCCGCAACGAGCGTCGGGCGATCGACGCGTAGCGGCGCCAGGAACGACTCACGCGATTCGCTCCGCAGCGCGCGCGCCCACACCTGATCGTAGCGCGTGTCGCCGGTGACGATGATCGCCTGCTCGCGTACACCGAGCTCCATGAGGCGGATCGCATCTGCCTCATCGATGGCGCCCACCGCGTCGAACGAGGAATACGCGCCGCGCGTGAACGCACTCGAGAAGCGCGAGCGTCTGCGCGAGCGATCCGTGAGCGTGGCGCTCAGCAGAGCGGTGCGCACACCGCGCGCGCGCGCCGCGGTCACGAGTGTTGGCCACACGTCGAGCTTCGAGAAGGCGAGCACGCGGGGAGAAAGCGAATCCAGCGCAACGCGCGCATCGCCGCGCGAGTCGAACGGCAGATACTCCGCAAAGTCCGCGTCGAGCGATCGCGCGAACCCCTCCGCGCTGGGCGAGAAGAACGTATAGGCGAGCTGCAGGTGCGGA
>JAQBQC010000083.1 GCA_028287205.1 Gemmatimonadota bacterium | reverse complement strand
CACCTCGCGGACAGCTCCGGTTCGGGACGGGTCACCACTGCGCGCGATCACTGGCGCATCAACGTACAGGGCACCAGGCTCGTCCTGCAGGCCGCGATGGACGAGGAGGTTCGCCGGATCGTGCACTGCGGTACCGCGCGCGTGCACGGTGACACGGGGCCGAGCGCCGCGAACGAGGAGTCCGCCTTCCGTCCCACGAACGCGTACGAGCTCACGAAGCTGCAGGCGGAGCGTCTGGCGCTGCTGTTCGTGCGTGAATCCGGTCTCCCCGTCGCCGTCGCGCGGCCAACGTGGACGTACGGCGCCGACGACCGTCGCTTCCGCCGCATGATGGCTTCCGTGCGTCGCGGACACGTCGTGATTCCAGGCACACGCAGAGCGCGCGTGCATCCGATTCACGTCGAGGATCTCGTGCGCGGGCTCAAGCTCCTCGCCACGCGCGACGCGGCCGTTGGCGAGTCCTTCATCCTTGGGGGCCCCGAGCATCTCGCACTCGACGAGCTGATCACCGTGCTCGCGTACGCGATCGGTGTGAAGCGTCCGCAGGTGCACATCCCGGAGCTTTCGACGCGCATGCTGGTGTGGGCATCGGAGCGGTTCGGAACGTATGGCGGCTCGATGCGCGGCCGCCTCGAGTTTTTCACGAAGAGCCATGTCTTCGACATCGGAAAGGCTGTGCGCGTGCTCGGCTTCACCCCGCGCATTGCCGTATCCGAGGGAGTCGGCCGCACCGTGCTGTGGGAGGAGCGCATCGCGCTCGTCTCGCGCGAGAAGAGTCAGGCGCGTCGCCGCACGGCGGACGTTGTCGCGCGTCCATCCGGCGAGCTCCGTCGTCGCTACGGGCTCATCGATGACGCGCTCGTCGTCGGCACCGTCTCGCGATTCTTCCCCGTCTCCGGCACGCGCCACCTCATCGATGCCTTCCCTCGCGTGCACGCGGCGGTGCCATCCGCGCGACTGCTGGTGGTGGGGGAAGGCGCCGAGCGTGCGAGGCTCGAGCTTCAGGCGAGGCGGCTCGGGATTGCGCCGTTCGTCATCTTCGCGGGAATGAACGAGGACATCGCGGCGCATCTGCGGCTCTGCGATGTCGCGGTCGTCGCATCGACGGACGATGGGCTCTCGCTGGCCGCGATGGAGGCGCTGAGCGCTGGTGTGCCGCTCGTCGCCACGCGAGTGGGTGGCCTCTCGTCGCTCGTACGCGACGGCGAGAACGGACTGCTCGTGCCGCCGGGCGATGCGGACGCGCTCGCCTCCGCTCTCATCCGCGTGCTGCGAAATCCCGTGCTGCGGGGAGAGCTCGCGGCGCGCATCAGTGCCGCCGGACGGGGCGGCGCGTTCGACCAGTGGGCCGACGCTTCGCCCCGTGCCGCGAACGGCTGAGGCTTGCGAGCGTCGCGTCCGCGTAGTTTCCTAAGGCCGTCCCGCGCGTAGCAGCCACGCGCCAATCCGTTCGCCTCAGTCCCGTTCAATGCGATTTCAGTCAATTGCCGCCGCCCTCGCGGGCGGCGTTGCCTCGCTCGGCGCACAAACGCCGGCGGCTCAGCCCGCCCCTCCGAAGAGCGCCTTCGACTTCTCGATCAAGGGGATCATGCGCGGCCACGAGATGGTGGGCCGCGCTCCATCGGACGTGCGCTGGTCGGCGGACAATCGCTGGATCTACTTCTCGTGGAACGCACCGGGCACACATGAGCGGGAGCCGCTGCGCCCCTAGCGGGTGCGCGCGGAAGCGGGCGCGATTCCGGAATCGCTGACCGTGGCGCAGATGGACAGCGCCGGTCCGCTCGCGGCCGTGGGTGATCTGTCTGCGAACAACGTCATGCGCGCGGTCGAGTGGAACGGCGACATCTTCGTCGTGACGCTGCGCAGCGGGGCGCTCAGGCGAGTCACGAACACGGTCGCGAAGGAAACGGATCCGCATTTCGACCGCGGCGCGAGGCATGTCTTCTTCGTGCGCGACAACAACGCGTTCTCCTTCGATCTCGCCACGGGCGAGGAGAAGCAGCTCACGGATATTCGCACGGGTCCCAAGCCGAAGGAGGACGAGAAGCCGACGGGCCAGCGCGCCGTGCTCGAGGCGCAGCAGCGCGAGCTGCTCGGCGCCGTGCGGGACGAGATTCACCTGGACTCGCTGAAGAAGCGCGAGAAGGCGCAACTGGATTCGCTGAAGCCGCAAGCGCTGTGGCTTCGCAAGGACGAGACGGTAAGCACCATCTCGGTTTCGCCAGCAGGGAACGCGCTGCTGCTCGTGACGACCATTGCCGCCGGCGACAAGCAGCGCGCCACCGAGATCCCGCACTTCGTCACGAAGAGCGGATACACGGAAGAGCGGAAGTCGCGCGAGAAGGTGGGTGATGTGCAGGACGGAGGCCGCGTGGCGTACATCCCACTCACGCGCGGCGAGCCCACATGGCTCAGGCTCATTCCTGCCGACACGGTGAACGCGCCGGGTCTCGCGCAGGTGAACGGGTGGAGCGACGATGGCGCACGGGCGCTCGTGTTCGCCGTGAGCTTCGACTGGAAGACGCGCTACATCTACACCGTGGGCGCGAAGGGCGCGCTTTCCGCGCTCGACACGCTTCGCGACAGCGCGTGGGTGGATGGTCCTGCGTTCGGCGAGGCTGGCTTTCTCGACGGCGGAAAGCGCATCTGGTACGTGTCGGAGGCGGATGGCTACGCCCACCTCTACACGATGGCGGCCGCCGGCGGGGACAGGAAACAGCTCACGAGCGGCAAGTGGGAAGTCGACGATGTCTCGCTCTCGAGCGACAAGCGCAGCTTCTATCTCCATACGAGCGAGCAGTCGCCATTCGAGCAGCAGTTCTATCGCATGCCCATCACGGGAGGCGCGCGCACGCAGATCACGAAGACGAGCGGCGGCCACACCGTGGTGACGTCACCCAACGAGCAGATGCTCGCCGATGTGTACTCGACCTCGAATCGCCCGCCGGAGCTGTACCTGATGCGCAACCAACCCGGCGCGGCGGAGTCGCGGCTCACGCTCTCGCCGACGGCCGAGTGGCTGAGCTTTTCGTGGCTCGTGCCCGAGATCGTGATGATCACGGCGTCCGACGGGGTGCAGGTGCCGGCGCGCATCTATCGTCCGAAGGACATGAGCGCGCAGCCGAACGGGGCCGCGGTCATCTTCGTGCACGGCGCCGGCTACCTGCACAACGTGAATCACTACTGGTCGTACTATTTTCGCGAGTACATGTTCAATCAGTTTCTCGCGTCGAAGGGCTATGTCGTCATGGACATCGATTACCGCGGCTCGGCGGGTTACGGGCGCGATTGGCGCACCGCGATCTACCGGCACATGGGCGGGCGCGATCTGCAGGATGAGGTCGACGGCTCGAAGTATCTGCACGAGAGCTTCGGCATCGATCCGAAGCGCATCGGCATCTACGGCGGCAGCTATGGCGGCTTCATGACGCTCATGGCGCTGTTCACCGAGTCGAAGCACTTCGGGGCGGGAGCGGCGATACGCTCGGTCACCGACTGGGCGCACTACAATCACGGCTACACGTCGCGCATCCTGAACACGCCGACCCAGGACAGCGTCGCGTACCGGCAGTCCTCGCCCATCTACTTTGCGGAGGGGCTCCAGGATCCGCTGCTCATGCTGCACGGCATGGTCGACGACAACGTGCACTTCGAGGATGTCGTGCGACTCACGCAGCGGCTGATCGAGCTGGGCAAGACGAACTGGGATCTCGCGGTGTACCCGGTGGAGCGACACGACTTCGTGCGCACCACGTCGTGGCAGGACGAGTACCGCCGCATCTACGAGCTCTTCGACCGCACGATCGGTCGTCCGCGCAGTGCGAGCGCCACACGTTGAGCCGGTGAAGCCAACAGCGCGCGCGCCCAGCGGAGGACGAGCCGCGCACGCGCGCGTCATAGCGCGTGCGCTCACGATCATACGCACGATCATCGGCGTGCCGGACTACGCACGCTACCTCGCGCACCAGCGCGCGAAGCACCCGGATGCGACACCGCTCTCGCGCGAAGAGTTCGCGCGAGAGCGGGTGCGAGCGCGCTACGAGGGAACCGGGAGCCGCTGCTGTTGAGCGGCATCCCCTCGCGATGCTACTTCGAGATCGCGATCCCCCACGGCGACTTTCCGCCGGGAATGCGCTTCCTCACCTGGTTCGTGCTCGCGTCGATGACGGAGATGTCGTTCGACGGCCCGTTCGCGGTGTAGATCGTCTTTCCATCCGCGGAGACCGCGACTCCCCACGGGCGCTTGCCCGCAGGAAAGGTGGTGACGACGCTGTCGCTCTTCGTGTCGATCACCGCCACGGATCCGCCGCGCCCCGTCGTGATGTAGACGCGCGACCCGTCGGGCGCCATCGCGGTTCCCATGGGCTTCGCGCCCTCGCCCGGCACCTTGATGTTCTTGAGCACCTTGTTCCGCTTCGCATCGACGACCGTCACCGTGCCGCCAACCTCGTTCGTGATGTACGCCTTCTTTCCATCGGGAGTGAACGCGATGCCGCGCGGACGCTTCCCGGTCGGGAACGTCGCGACGATCTTCTTCGTCTCGAGATCGAGCACGGATACGGTGCCGCTCCCCTCGTTGGTGGCGTACAGCACCTTGTTGTCCGGATGGATCTGCACGCCTTCCGGCTCCGACCCGATCGGAACCGTGCCGATGACCTTCCGCGAATCGACATCGATGAGCGTGAGCGTACCGCCATCCTCGTTCGACACGAAGATCGTCTTCCCGTCGCTCGAGATCGCGAACGACTCGGGATCGAGTCCACCGGGAAGGTTCGCCTCGCGCTTCCCCGTCGCGAGATCGATGATCGCGATCCCGTCCTTCGTGCGATCGGCAGGTGGAAGCGTCTTCTCGTCCACTCCCGGTCCCGCCTTTGGAGAACCGCTCACGGCGACGATCAAGTGCTTTCCGTCGGGGCTGATGCGCAGACCGCGCGGTCGCTGCCCCGGATCGAGCGTCGCAACCACGCTGTCCGTCTTCGCATCGATGACGGTGACGTCGTTGCCATCCTCGTTCGACACGAACACATAGGGACCGCCACTCGTGAACGACGTGAGCACCGTGTGCTCCGTCGAGGATGTATCAGCCTCCGGCTTTCGCTTCTCGCCCATGCATCCGATTGCCAGCACCGCAACTGCAACTCCTGCTATCGCGCTACGCCACATGTGCGTTCTCCTTTGAGTGTTCGAGCACTACTCTACCGCTGCCAGTCCCATGCCCCAGCGCGCCAAAGCCGTTGGCAGCGCGCCGTACTGCAGCAGCTCCTCGTGAAACGTCGAGAGCGAAAACGCACCCGTGCGCGCCTTGCGCAGGTCCTCTCGCAGCGCGAGGATGTCGCGCCGCCCCACCGCGTAGCAGAGCTGATACGTCGGATACGCGCAGTAGCGCTTCGCCTCCGCCTCCGCGACGTGCCGCTCGAATCCCAGCTCGTCTTCCAGCCGCGCCGCCGCCTCCTCCATCGACATTCCCTTCGTGTGCAGCGACACGTCGAGGATCACGCGGATCGCGCGCCAGAGGAGATGGTGCGCCTGAAAGAATCGCTCGGCCGCCGAATCCAGGAACCCCATCTCCGCCATCAGCGACTCGCAGTACAGCGCCCACCCTTCGCGCGCCGCGGGCGTGGACAGCACGCGCCGCGGCACGCTCGGAAGCTGATTACCGATCGACATCTGCAGGTGGTGTCCCGGAATCCCCTCGTGCAGCGCGGTGCTCGGCAGCTCGGCCCGGCAGTGTGAGCGCCACGACTCGCCATGCTCCGGCAGCGTGACGAGAAAGAGCCCGCGCTGCACGGGATCGAACGCGCCCGGACCCTGATACGCTGCGAGCGGAATGAGGGGGCGCAGGAAGTCCGGAGTAGGAGCCACTTCCAGCGTCGTGTCGGGCACCGGCATCAGGTCGCGCGAGATCGTGAAGTGCCGCGCCGCTTCCATCGCCTCGCGATATTCTTCGAGCGCGCTTTCGGGACTCGGGATGTCGGTGCGCAGCTGCGCCGCGATTTCCTGCCACGACACGCCCGGCTCGATCTCCTTCGCGATCTTCTCCAGCTCCGCAATCGCCGTCTCGCGCAGTCGCTCTCCAAAGCGCAGCAGCTCGTCCGCATTGTCCGCGATCATGTGCGCCGTATGCAGTTTCCGGTCGAACAGCTCGCGACCGATCGCGAAGTGATTTCCCGCCCGCCCCTGCATCTCCACGAGCACATCGCCGAAAGCCTCGAGTGCCTCGACCGCTTCCCGCCTCGCGCGCTCCAGCTCGAGCTCGTCCAACATCGTGAGATCGAGCGCGGGATCATCGAGGCCGTCCTGGATGAGCGCGATGGCGCCGGGAATTATCGACTGACCCATTCCGACGAATACCGCGTCGGGCTCCGTGAGCACGGCGAGAGCTGTCTCCAGAAATGCGGGAAGCGCCTGCAGCCGCGCGAGCAGCGACGCCGCACGTTCCGCCGAGTGGGCCGAGCGGCGCGCGAGGAGTAGAAAGATCCCGTTCACCGCATGCATGAGATGGTACGACGGATCGTGCGCGAATTGCCGCTCCTTCCCCAGCACGAGCAGATCGTGCCTCAGCGAGTGCAGCACGGCCGTGCGATCGATCTCCTCGGCGAGTGTCTCCGCCTCCGCCTCCTCGATCGCGTTCTCGTACGCGACGAGCGCCGCGAGCTGCTCGCGCACCGACTCCGCGTCGTACGCCGCGAACATGCCATCGAACTCGGTGACGCCGTGGAAGGTCGCCTCCACGGGATTCAACCGCCACCGCAGGTCGAGATAGCCGCCCATCACCGCGGAGAGGGGAGCGCTCACGCGGTGACTGCCTGCCTGCGATGCTCGGCTATGAGCGACGCGAGCTCATCGTCTCGCAGCGTGTGATTCGCCTTCTTCGCCGCATCGAGGATGTAGCGGCACAGCGGCTCGTTGCTCGCGTCGTACCCGTGCGCCTCGAGCCACGAGCGCACGTTCGAGCTCCCCGACACGTGCGACACGTCGATGCGCTGTGACAATCCGAAGTCACCCGCCGGCACGCCCGAATAGATGCGGTCCGCGAGCCACGCGTCGCCCTTCTTGTGCGCCTTCGCGATCGCGGCCGCGTGCACGCCCGTCGCGGTGCGAAACGCATCCTCGCCGAACACCGGATAGCTCGGGGGTATCGGAACGCCGAGCGCGCGCGAGGCGAGCGCGGTGTACTGGGGGAGCTTGCGCAGATCGTGATGATGCGCGCCGAGCAGGCGAAGGTTGATGAGCAGGAGATCCATTTCCGCATTGCCGACGCGCTCGCCGATCCCGAGCGCCGTGCCGTGCACGCGGTCGACGCCTGCCTCGATCGCAGCCATGCAGTTGGCGAGGCCGTTGCCGCGATCGCGATGCCCGTGCCAGTCTATCCGCACATCGATGTTCGTGGGCGCGATGATCTCCTCGCGCACGAAGCGCACGAGCGCGCGCACGCCGTCCGGCGTCGCGTGACCCACCGTGTCCGCCAGACACACGCGCCGCGCGCCGCACGCGATAGCCGCGCCGTACAGCGCGCGCAGCGTCTCGGGCTTCGCGCGCGTGGTGTCTTCCGTCACGAACATCAGCGAGAGGCCCTCGCCCACCGCGAAGCGCACGGCCTCCTCGCTCACGCGCACCATCTTCTCCAGCGTCCAATCCTCGGCGTACTGCCGGATCGGCGACGAGCCGATGAACGTAGCGGCCTCGATCGCGAGTCCGGTCTCCTGCGCGATGCGCGCGATCGGCTCGATGTCAGTGGCGAGCGTGCGCGCGGCGCAGTTCGCGGAGATCGGCAGCTTCGCGCTCACGATCTCGCGCGCGAGCTCGAGCGTGTCCGCGCGCGTTCTCGGACCAGCGCCGGGGAGGCCGATGTTGGCGGCAGCAATGCCGAGCTCCGCCATCAGGTGGAGGAGCGCCTTCTTGTCGTCGATCGACGGATCGGTGACCGACGGCGACTGCAGCCCGTCGCGCAGCGTCTCGTCGTTGAGCTCCACGCGGCACGTCTCCCATGAGAAGCCGGGCGTGCGCGTATTCCAATCGTAGATGAGCTCGTGTTCTTGCATGCGACTGAAATCTAATGGGGACGCAAAGGCTCTAAATCAGGGTACTGCGACCATGGAATGTGAGCGTGGTGCGCCCGCGATGCCAATTCGGCGGCCAGCAGAGCGCGCCACTTGCGCGGCGACGCCCTCGGGGTGCAATTACGAGACATGGCTCTCTCGTCCGGTCTCCGCGCGCTCTGGGACACAGCCCCAGTCGTGAATGCGCGCGCACGGCTCGCCGCGAGAGATGAGGAAACGCTCGAGACCCAGATTACCGTCTCCGAGATCGCTGCTCCCACGGGCGAGGAGCGTGAGCGTGGGGAGTGGATCGCCGCGCGGTTCCGCGCGCTCGGACTCACGGATGTGCGCAGCGACAGCGCCGGCAACGTCACGGGTACGCGCGCCGGATCCGAGGAATCTGCGCCGGTCGTGATCTGCGCTCACCTCGACACCGTCTTTCCGCGCGCGGTGCCGCTGCGAGTGCAGCACGAAGGTGCGCGATTGATCGGTCCCGGCATCGGCGACAACGGGCGTGGGCTCGCGGCGATGCTCGCGCTGGCTGACGTCATCGATGGGAAGGCGTTCCGCACGCGCGCGACCGTCGTCTTCGCAGCGACCACCGGCGAAGAGGGCGCGGGCGATCTGCGCGGTGCGAAGGAGCTGTTCGCGAGCGCGATGAGCGGCGCCGCGGCGGCGATCGCCCTCGATGGCGCCGGAGACGAGCGCATCGTGCACCGCGCGCTCGGCTCGCGACGCTTTCGCATTCACTTTCGCGGCGCGGGTGGACACAGCTGGACCGCGTTCGGCGTGCCGAACGCCGTGCACGCCGCCGCGCTCACGGGCTCGATGCTCGCGCGCATCTCGCTTCCCGCGCTTCCGCGCACGACGCTCTCGGTGGGACGGATCGGCGGCGGGATTTCGGTGAATGCGATCCCCGACGATGCATGGCTGGAGATCGACCTGCGCTCGACATCCGAGAGCGCGTTGCGGACGTTCGAGGGCGAGATTCGCGCGGCAGCGCACGCCGCTCTGCACGAGGAGAATCTGCGCGGTGCACGGGGTGCGCCGCCGCTCACCGTCGCAATCACGGTGATCGGCGATCGCCCGAGCGGCGAGACCGATTCGTCGCTGCCACTCGTGGCGGCTGCGATCGAGGCGACGCGCCTCATCGGTCGCGATCCCGATCTCGCGACGGCGAGTACGGACGCGAACGTGCCGATCAGCCGAGGCATCCCCGCGATTGCGATCGGAGCGGGCGGCCGCGGCGGAGAGGCGCACACGGTGGCCGAGTGGTTCGAGAACAGCGCGGGGCACCTGGGGATCGTGCGCGCGCTGGCGATCGTGACGGCGGTCGCGGGGCTGGCGGCGTAGTCGCGCGCCGCACGGGCGACGCGCGCGGAAGATCAGCTCCCGCCCGCGCGCACCTCGGACTGATCCCCGATCGTCACCTGCCCCTTCACACCCTCCAGCACCACCTCGTCGCCAATCAGCGACCCGCTCAACGTACTATCCGAGATCTGTGACCCACTCCCCACGATCGTATCGCGAATCGTCGACCGCTCGATCACCGCGCCCGCGTGCAGCGACACGTTCGGACCCACCGTCGCATCGGTGAGCGTCACGCCCTCCTCGATGTAGACCGGATCGATGATCTTCGATCCCTTCGGCACCGTCGCCGGCCTCTTCGCTCTTCCCCGCTCGAGCATCGCGCGATTCGTGTCGAGCAGCGTGTCGAGCTTCCCCGCGTCGTACCATCCCTCAACGTCCACGACCTTTATCTTCGCGCCGTGATCGATCATGTACTGGAACGCGTCGGTGAGGTAGTACTCGCCCTTGTTCGAGGGCTGCTTCATCACGTGCGAGATCCCCTCGTACAGCAGCTTCCAGTTCTTGATGTAGTACAGCCCGATGTTCGCGCGCTTGGAGATTGGCGTCGACGGCTTCTCGACGATCTTCGTCATGAATCCGTTCGCATCCGTGACCACCACGCCGAAGCGCTGATAATCCTCGACCTCCTTCACCCAGATGATCCCATCCGCATCCGTGTTCTGCACGAGGGAGAGATCCGCATCGAAGATCGTGTCGACGAAGATGATCAGCACCGGCTGATCCACGTACGGCCGCGCGAGCTCGACCGCGGTGGCCGTGCCGTTCTGCACCGTCTGCTCCACGAACACCGCCGGAAAGTCGTACTCCCTTCGCGCGTACTCCTCCACCTTCTCCTTCAGGTGCCCGGTGATGTAGATGATCTGCTCGATGCCGCCGAGCGATTTGAGATCGTCGAGCAGGTACGAGATCACGGGCTTGCCGGCGACCTTGAGCATCGGCTTCGGCGTGAGATGCGTGTGCGGACGCAGCCGCGTACCCTTTCCCGCCAGCGGAATGATCACCTTCATGGCGCGCTCGTTCCTTCGCGACCGTAGCGGTCCGTCAGGCGGACCACGTCGTCGAGCTCGGGAGTGGATGCCTCGAGGACATCGCAGTCGGTGATCGCTTCCATGTAGTGGATGGTGTGAGGAGTGATTCGAAATGCGTCGCCGACGCGCAGATGCATGTCCGTCATCGTCTCGCCGGTTTTCACCCAGTACTTCAGCTCGCCCGAGAGCAGATAGACCGTCTCGTCCTTGCGCTCGTGATACTGCACGGAGAGTGCGTGGCCCGCGATGATGTGCAGGATCTTGCCCACGTAGCGGTCGGTGCGCGCCCAGATGATCTCGTGTCCCCACGGTTTGGGAACTCGCGTCACCTCGGTAGGGCCCGACTTGGGCAGCGGCGGCGTGGTCATCGAGATTCGGTCCGTGTCGTAGGAAGTGTGCGACTGGCTATGAACGAGCGCATCGCGCGCTCACCACAGGTCAGCGAAGGAGAAGGTCCATCGAAGCTTCACACGATCGTCGCCAAACGCGCCACCCGGTGCGAGCGACGGATCGCGGACGTATAACGGCACATCGAAGCGCAGCGTGACGGGACGATCCCAGAGCTGATCGCGCGCGAGCACGCCCACGCCTCCATCCGCAAAGATGTGTCCACCGTCCGCGGGCGACGGTCGCGCCCACGCGGCGTCTCCGAACGCAACGACCTGCACCTCCGGCACCATCGATGTCGCACGCGCCTTCACCAGGGTTCTCGCGAGCTCGCCGTTCATCGCCGCCACCCTGTCCACTCGCAGCAGCGGCGAGTAGCCGCGGAGCCCCGCGCCGCCCGGAACGACGAAGTGCACGTCGGAGCGCGCGAACAGCGCGTCGCGGCCGCGCACGAAGTCGTTCGTGTACGTGTCGGTCGCATCGAGCGACGCGAGGCCGATCGATCGTTGCAAGGGCGCGTTGCGGCTGGTGCCCGCGAAGAATCGCAGCTTGTGCGTCCACGCGTGCGCCGCGCCGAACGTGCCGGTATTCGACAGCTCGCCCTCGATGCGTTCGAAGGCACGCGTCGTGCCACCGCCTTCATCGCGCGCGAGCCCGGCGAATCCCCGGACGCGTGCGCGCAACGCGCTCGGGCGACGTGCGCTCCACGAATACTCCGCATTCGCGTCGTACACCCTCGCGCGTTGCCATCGCGCGAAGTCCAGCCAGCGACTGTCGTACGGCATCGTGGCATCGAGCGCCAGGCGCAGATGCCTCTGCGGACCATTCGAGTAGAGAAACGGGCTGAGATCCCAGTCCTTCGCGACCTCGAGCTTCGTGATCCCATCGAGCAGCCACGCGCCCGCGCTCACGCCAACCAGGGGCCGTGCGAAGAACGGCAGCTCGGGATTCGAGAACGTGAGCCACCCGTGCACATGCTCGATACTCGACGCGCCTTTCGGGATCTGAGCAGAGACACCGATCCCGAGCTCGCGCTTGTCCCACGCGAGATCGCCGACGGCGGCGTAGTTCGATCGCAAGCGCACGGCACTGGTGAGCCCACCCGGTCCCGTGTACCAGAACTTCGGACCAACCGCCACGAGCTGGCGATC
>JAQBQC010000066.1 GCA_028287205.1 Gemmatimonadota bacterium | reverse complement strand
GAGAATGGCACGGCGTACGGAAGGGATGCACGGCAGTCACACAATCAACACGGATGGATGCTCACATGCGCGTACTCTATGGCAAACTGGCGGCGCTGACGCTCGCGCTGATGATGGTGGTCGGTGGAATGGAATCGGTGAAGGCGGAGGGCGCCGCGGGCGACACCGCGGTTGCCGGAACGCCGATCACCTTCGAGGAAGCCGTGCAGATCGCGCTCAGAAAGAACATCACGCTGGCGCAGGCGCAGAATGCCGTCGCGAGTGATGCGGCGACCGTGCGCGGCGCGAAGCTGAGCTTCCTTCCCAATCTGCAGCTGAACACGAGCGGCGCGCAGACCTACGGCCGGAACTTCAGCGAGACCACAGGCGATGTGCTCAACCGCAACACGCAGTCGCTCAACGCCGGGATCTCGTCGAGCATCACGCTGTTCAACGGGATGCAGAACGTCGCTACGCTGCACGAGGCCGAGAAGAATCAGAACGCGAGCACACTGGACCTGACGCGCGCGAAGCAGACGACCGTGTTCACCGTCGCGTCGAACTATCTATCGATCATCACGGCGCAGGAGCAGCTCAAGGTGCAGCAGCAGAACCTCGCGTCGCTCCAGGCGCAGGAAGATCAGATCAAGAAGATGGTGGACGCGGGGGCACGCGCGATCTCGGATCTCTATTCGCAACAGGCGAGCACGGCTGCGGCGCGACTCGGAGTCGTCACCGCGAAACATGACCTCGAGATTGGCAAGGTCGATCTGGTGCAGACGCTGAATCTCGATCCGAGGGTGACGTACGACTTCATTGCGCCTGCGGTGAACGAGTCGGCCACCTCGAAGTACGATCTCGACAGCCTTACCACACGAGCGTACGCGCAGCGCGCGGATCTCGCGGCGGAGAACGCGCGAGTGGATGCGAGCGCGCAGGGCGTGAAGGCTGCGAACGCCGGGTGGTGGCCAACCGTCTCGATGACTGCCGGCTACAACTCTGCGTACTCGACGGCAACGGGTCTGCCCTTTTTCAATCAGCTCGATCAGGCGCGCGGGGGAAGCATCTCGATCGGCGTGTCTGTTCCGATCTTCGATCGCGGCCAGACGAGCGTGGCTGCACAGAAGGCGAGGGTGCAGGAAGACAACGCGAAGCTCGCGCTCGACGCACAGAAACAGCAGGTCGCGGTCGAGGTGAAGCGTGCCTATCTCGACTTCCAGTCCGCGGGTGAACAACTCGCGGCCGCGCAGGCACAGCTCACCGCGAGCGATCGGGCGGTGACGACGTCGCAGCAGCGGTATCAGGCGGGCGCGGGAACGCTCGTGGAGCTCACGCAGGCGCGCGCGGCGCAAGTGCAGGCGGCGAGTGCAGTCGTGAACGCGAGATATGGCCTCGTGTTCCAGCAGGCACTCATGTCGTACTACACGGGCGAGCTCGATCCCGCGCACGTGGTGCTCAACGGTTGAGCGACATCCCGTTCAGGTGGACGGCGCGCGGCGAAGCTCCGCGCGCCGGTTCACCAGCTCGAGCCCTGTGAAGCACACCGCCAGCCAGAGCACGCCGAGCGTGTAACCGGCGACCACGTCGCTCAGGTAGTGCACGCCGAGATAGATCCGGCTGTAACCAACCAATGCGATCATGACTATGGCGCCGGCCCAAATGCCGATTTTGGCTGCCGTGCTCTCAATATTGCGCACGCGGATGATCGTGTAGGCGAGCATCGAGAAGCCAATCAGCGACCCCATCGAATGTCCCGACGGGAAGCTCCAGCTGCTGTAGTGGAGAAATTTCGCGGCGAACTCCGGGCGCGGCCGGCGAACGACATACTTTATCACGCCGTCGAGAATGGTGCCGCCCACGTAGGAAAGCACCCACGCCACGAGCAGCGTCCGCTGCTTCGCGCGCCAGAGATAGAGCGCCGCCGCCCCGAACAGCACCGCCATGGCCGCCGGTGATCCGATCATGCTTATGATGACGAACACTCGATCGCCGAGGGCTGTGCCGTTGCCGTGAAACCAGTTCGCAACGGCCTGATCGCGAGTCACGAGCACGTCGTGCTCGCGAACGGAGTCGAGGAGCGCGGCGAACAACCATGCGGTGAGCAGGCACACCACGAGCCCGATCACGATGTGGATCGTGAGATAGGCGCGTGGATCGATGCGCGTGATCAGTCGCCGCCACAACGACGGAGTGTGCTCGGCGAGTGTCATCAAAAGCAGATCATGCTAGTGCCCGGCTGATTGCGCGGGCGGTGTCAGCTCGTGTCGGTACAGCCCCGCGATCCCGTGTGCGATCACGGCCTGATCCGCATCGCCGAGATTCGCGAGCACCACCACGGTTACCCGATCGTCGACGTACCGGGCGATGTACGTCTTGAAGCCCTGCCAGGATCCGGAATGCTGAATCACACGGTGGCCGTTGATGCTGTCGATGAACCAGGCGAAGCCGTAGTGATGCGAATTCGGCTGTCCGTTTTTGAGCTTGGCGACGGTCCACATCTGATCGAAGCTCGACTTCTTGAGGAGCTTCTCACCGTACAGCGCAGCGTCCCACTTCGCCAGATCGAGCACGTTGAAGTAGAGTGCGCCGTCCGCGGTCGTGTTGAACGATGGCGACACCCAATCCTGATTTTTCAGCTTCCCGCCAACGAGCTGGTAGCCAGCGGCGCGATTCGGAACGATGTCGGCTTCGCTGATGATCCGTGTGCGGGTCATGCCGAGCGGCTTGAAGATGCGCTCCTGCAGCACGTCTCCGTAGAACTTGCCCGTGACTTTGCGAATCACTGCGCCCAGCAGAAGGTAGTTGCTATTGCAGTACGCCCAATCCTCGCCCGGCGCGAACTCGATCGGTAACGTCTCGATGACCTGGACCAGCTGATCTTCGGTGTAGTCGGCGCGGAGATTGATTGGACCGCCGGGCTTCGTGAGCGAGTCGGAGGCGTAGTCGGCGAGACCGGACGTATGACTGAGAAGCTGGCGAATGGTGATGCCGCGCCAGGTCGCAGGCGCGTCGGGGAAATACTTGGGAAGGCTGTCGTCGAGCCCGATCTTCCCCTCCTCCACGAGCATCATGATGGCGGCGGACGTGAACTGTTTTCCAACGGAGCCCGACTGGAAGATCGTCGCGGGCTTCACGGGAACGTCGAGCTCGACATTTGCCAGTCCATATCCTTTGACCAGGGCGATCTTGCCGTTCGTGTAGATGCCGACGGCGATGCCCGGTATGTGCTGGCGCGCCATCTCCTGCGCGACGAAACGGTCGATGTCGCCGAGGGTGGTTCGCTGTGCCGACGCTGTGCGGGTCGCGGCGCCGAGTGCGATCGCGATGGCCAGCGGGAAACACGATATCGTTCTGCTCACGTGAATTCGACCGAAGATGAGAGAGAAATACCGAGCTGCGCCCGATGTCATCCAGTGACTTCGCGTGCGCGCCGCTCGAAGAAATTGCGCTCGAGCGGATTTCTTGCGTGCGCGCTCGCGTTGAGAAAGTGCTCGCGCGCGACACGCGCGTTGCCGCGCTGGTGCTCGAGCTCACCCAGCGCCGCGAAGTAGAACGGATATTCGGCCAGCCGCTCGACCTCCGCGATCGCGTGAATCTCGGTGAGCCCACGCTCCGCGCCCTCGTGCTGTGCGATGGCGATCGCCCGGCTGAGCGCCACCACTGGCGAGGGGCGAATGGTCATCAACGTATCGTAGAGCGAGACGATCATTGGCCAGCTCGTGTCTTCGAGAGACGTCGCCCTGGCGTGAAGCGATGCGATTCCGGCCTCGACGTGGAACTCGGTGATCGTCGTGCCGGTGGCCGAATGATCGAGAAGCGCTTCTCCCTTCGCAATGAGCGTCCGGTCCCAGAGCCGCCGGTCCTGTTCGTACAACGCGCTCAGGTTCCCGGTTGCATCGACGCGCGCCGGCATCCGTGCCGCGTTGAGGCACATGAGCGCAACGAGTGCTTTCGTCGCGGGCGTCGCCGTGATCGGATGCACGAGCAACAGCTCCGCCAATCGCATGGCCTCGACGCACAGATCCGCACGCACGGCGAGCTCGGGGTGGGCGCCGTGATAGCCCTCATTGAAGAGGAGGTAGAGCGCGCGCTGCACAGCGGAGAGCCGTTGCGGCAGATCCCGCTCATCGGAGAGATCGAAGAGGCGCTTTGATCCCGCGAGCACCTTCTTTCCGCGTGCGATGCGCTTCTCCATGGCCGCGTGGCCGGTGAGAAACGCGGCCGCGACCTCGTTCACGCCGAATCCGCACAAAATGTTGAGAACGAGCGCCACCTGCGCGATCTCGGGGAGCTGTGGGTGGCAGCACGAGAACATCATGCGCAGCTGGTCATCACGAATCGCGGACTCGCCGAACGCCTCGGCCACCACCGGCGCGAGTGTCCACTCACTCTCGAGCAATCGCCCGAGCTCGGGCGCGTACGTCCGCGCAGTGCGCTCCCGGCGCAGGATGTCGAGCGCGCGATTCTTCGCCGTCGCCATCAGCCACGCCGACGGATTCTCCGGCACGCCGCGCTGCTTCCACACCTGGAGCGCACGCACGAACGCGTCCTGCACCACGTCCTCGGCGAGCGCGAGATTGTGCACGCCGAAGAGACGCGTGAGCGCGGCGACCATCCGTCCCGCTTCGCGCCGGAAGAGATGGTCGCCCGGCTCGGCCACTACATGCTCATCTGCATGATCGGGCGCACCTCGACGAAGCCGCCATTGTCGAAGATCGGACATCCCGCGGCGAGCTTCGCCGCCTCCGAGATGTCCGTCGCCTGCACGAGCGTGTATCCACCGATGACGTCCTTCGCCTCGGCATACGGGCCGTCGGTGATCGTCGTCTTCTTCTTCACGACCTTCCCGGTCGCCTCGAGTGGATTGCCCTGGTCCTTGATGTGACCCTTGGCGCCGAGATCCTGAAGCCACGTGTACCACTTCTGCATCGACTGCTGCATCTCCTCGGGAGTACCGGACGAGTCGCCGCCGCGATACAGGTACAGGAATTCACTCATGATGATCCTCCATGTGGGTGGGTCGTACGAATCATCGACGTTCGGCGCTGGACGCGCCGGACATTTTTCTTTTTCAGGACTTCGTGGGCGTGACCGCGACTTCCCTCACAAGCTGGTACATGTACTCGACCCCTTCATAGAAGGACTTCACGAGAATGCGCTCATCGCGGCCGTGGGCGCGCACGTCGTCGACATCGATGGGAATGCCACCGAGTCCGTAAGTGGGAATGCCGGCGTCGCGCAGCCGCCAGCCGTCGGTCGCACCGGTCTCCATCTGTGGAATGACCGGGACGCCGGGCCAGAGGCGCTGCGTCACCTTCTCGACAGGATTCATCACGGCCGGCCGCAGCGGCGAAGCGGTGCCGAGCTTCCCATCCTCGGCGGAGGTCACCTTCACTGAATCATCCGCGATGGCCCTCACGAGCGCGGCGCGCACGTCGTCCGGCGTCTCGGCCGGAAGAATGCGGCAGTTCACGAGCGCACGCGCGAATTGCGGAAGCGCATTCGGGGCGTGCCCGCCTTCGAGCATCGTCGGCACACATGTCGTCCGCAGCTGCGCATTGTAGAACGGTGACGCGGACAGCCGCGCCGCCGCCGCCGAGTCGCGCTCGTTCTTCGCGATAGCGCGCATGTCCGCGGCGGTCTGCCCGTTAGCCAGGCCGGATGAGCGCTCGAAGTACGCGCGCGTGGTCTCGTTCAGATGTACGGGGAAGTGAAACCGCGACACGCGTCCGATCGCATCCGCCAATCGTGCGATCGCGTTGTCGGGTGTGGGCATGGAGCTGTGCCCGCCCTTGTTCGTTACGGTAAGGTAAAAAGACTGAAAGACCTTCTCGCTCGCCTGCACGGCACGCACGATCTTCTTCCCATCCTTGATGAGTGGATCGCCCCCGTCGGGATTGATGCACCACTCTGCGTCGATGAGATCGCGGTGGTTGTCGATGAGCCACGTGATGCCGTTGTAACCGCCGCCACCTTCCTCGCCGGCGGTGAGCGCGAGAATGAGGGTGCGCTCGGGCACGATGTGCTCGCGCTTGAGCCGGAGCAGTGCTTCGGCAATCGTCGTCGCGCCGCCCTTGATGTCGCTGGTGCCGCGCCCGTAAAAAAAGCCATCGCGCTCGGTGAGCTTGTAGGGATCGATCGACCAATCGGAGCGCAGCGCTTCGACTACATCGAGGTGCGCGATGAGCAGAATCGGCTTCAGCGTCTTCGACGATCCCTGCATGCGCACGACGACGTTCGAGTCCTTGTCGCCGGCGGGGCCGAGCACGTGCACATCGGAGGCGGGGAAGCCGGCGTTGAGGAAGCGCCGCGCGATGGCGTGTGCGGCTGGCGAGGTGCTGCCTTCCTTGTACGACGTCTTGATCTCGATCAGCTGCTGGAAGATCGCGCGCGCCTCGGCCTGATCGGGCGTGAGCGCGGTTTGTGTGTGCGCGACGACGGGCGCGAGGAGGGCGAGGGCGAGCGTGAGAAAAATCGAATGGCGGCGCATTAGGGCGGGCTGATGAGGGGCTGACGTATGGGGTGACGGAATCTCGCCGCGCGCACCACCGGGCGTCAGGGCTGTGTAGCGAATCGATCCATTGTTGCTCGGCGCCCCCGCGTGTAGCATATACATCCGCTCGAGCTCGTCTCGCGAGCGTGCGCATTGACCAGTTCCATGGAGCCACATGCGTTGGACGATGGGTGGTGGCGCTGCTCTGACTTTTGCCGCGATCGTGGGGTGTAGTAACTCGACGTCACCTTCGAACTGCTTTGTCGGCAAGACAACCGCCGCCTACCGAAATGATGAATCCTTCTCGGTCACGGTGACGTCGATCTCGATCAACGGAACATCCCGGCTTGTCGAAGCCTCGAACAGCTCGAGTCACCTTCGCTTCGTCGTCGCTGATACGACACCGATATTCGTACGAGTCGGCAGCGGAACGCCCAGACCGATCGTGGTGTGTGAGCTGGCAGTCGGGGAGCTCGTGGAAATCCCGTTCGGTGACGGCTTCGGTGATTTCAGCGACCCTGTGCCCATCCTGCCGATCAGTCAGGTCGTAATCGATCGATAGCGGAACGAAGTACGCGCTCTGCCCATCGAAGCGAGGCGGGTCGGCATCTCGCCGGCCCGCCTCTGCCATTCCTATTGCACGATCTTCGCCTGATCGCCCAGCCCGACGGCGTCGAGCATGAACGCATCCCGGAACGCGATCTCGTGCAGCCGGTCGTAGCGCCCCGAGCTTCCGCCGTGACCGCCCGCCATGTTGACCTTGAAGTAGAGCGGGTTCGAATCGGTCTTCATCGCGCGCAGCTTGGCCACCCACTTCGCCGGCTCCCAGTACGACACCTGCGAATCGTTGAGTGACGTGGTGACCAGCATCCACGGATACGCCTTGTGCTCGACGTTGTCGTAGGGCGAGTACGTCTTCATGTACTGGTACTGCGCATCGATGTGCGGATCTCCCCACTGCTGCCATTCCTGTGATGTGAGCGGGAGCGAGGCGTCCATCATCGTGTTGATCACATCCACGAATGGCACGTCCGCAACGACCGCGCGAAAGAGATCCGGGCGCATGTTCGTGACTGCACCCATGAGCAGCCCGCCGGCGCTGCCGCCGTTCGCGACGAGCCCGTGCGCGCTCGTGAACTTCTGCTGCTCGAGGTAGTCAGCGACGTCGACGAAGTCGTTGAAGGTGTTCTTCTTGTTCATCATCTTGCCGTCGTCGTACCACTGCCGTCCCATCTCCTGTCCGCCGCGGATGTGCGCGATGGCGTAGGCGAACCCCCGGTCGACGAGACTGAGCACCGGTGAGTTGAACGTCGCCTCCGTGGTGTATCCGTACGACCCGTAGGCGTACAGCAGGAGCGGACGGCTTCCATCCTGCACCCACCCCTTCCGCACGAGCATCGACACGGGCACGTGCACCCCGTCGCGCACGGGGACCATCAACCGCTTTACCTCGTACCGAGACGCGTCGTAGCCCGGAACGTCTACACGTTTCTTGAGCACCCGCTGATGGGTGGCGAGGTTGTAATCGAACGTCGATGGCGGAGTCAGAAGCGAGGAGTATTGAAAGCGCAGCGTCTGCGAATCGAACTCGGCGTTCTGCGTCGCGAACACGCCGTACGCAGGCTCCGGGAACGTGATGTAGTGAACGGCACGCGTGGCCAGATCGATCACTCGCAGCCGCGGCAGCCCGCCCGAGCGCTCGGAAACGACCACGTACCGCTTGAACGGCTCGATTCCCTCGATGAACACCGAGTCGCTGTGCGGCACCCAGTCGGTCCACTTCGACGGTGAGAAGTCCGCCTCGGGAATTCGGACGATCTTGAAGTTGCGTGCGCTGTCGTTCGTGACCATGAGAAAGGCGCCATCGATGTGGTCGACGCTGTATTCGACGTTCGCCCGGCGCGGCGCGATCACGCGCGGAGCGGCCGTCGGATCGGCCGTGGGAATGACGCGCCATTCCGAGCTCGTGAATCCATCGTCGCCGATGAACACGAACTTTCCGCTCTTGCTGCGCACGACACCGACGTTATTCAGAAGATCGTCGTCCTGAAACACCTTCACATCGCTGGAGCGCGGCTGTCCCAGCACGTGTCGCCACACCGCATTCGTGCGCCGCGCGGAATCCGCAGTCGAATAGAAGAGCGTGCGATTGTCGTTGGCCCAGGCGAGTCCCGGAACTACCTGTCCGAGCGTATCGCTCAGCGTCTGCCCGGTACGCAGGTCCTTCACGTAGAGCGTGTACACGCGAAGCGCCGTGGTGTCCTGCAAGTAGGCGAGCCGGCCCCCGTCCGGGCTTACCTGCTGCCCGCCCACCGAGAAGAATTTCTTGCCAGCCGCCAACGCATTCTCGTCGAGGTAGACCTCTTCCTTCGCGCCGAGCGATCCGCGCTTTCGGCAGAGGATGGGATAGGCCTTCCCCTGCTCCGTACGCGAGTAGTACCAGTAGCCGTTGTCGCGAAAGGGAACCGAGAGATCGGTCTCGCGGATGCGACTGAGCATCTCGTTGTAGAGCTTGCCTTGCAGTGCCTCCGTGTGACGCATTCCTGCCGCGGTATATGCGTTCTCGCTGTCGAGATACGCGAGGACCTTCGGATTGCTCTTCTCCCGAAGCCAGAAGTAGTTGTCCGTGCGCACGTCACCGTGCAGCGTGTCTACGCGCGCGACCTGCTGCGCGAGTGGCGGATTCGGCAGCTGCGCTGGAAGCTGCGGAGCGAGCGCGGACAGCGCGAGCGAGAGGACGATAAGACGCTTCATGGAGGTCCTGCGCGATCGAGTGTGAGGGGGTGCCGTGCGGCAGTCGGAAGAGGATCCATAAAGTACGTCGCACCCCGATATTCGCCAGCAAGGCTGCAAGGAGCGCGGATGTCGTTGACGACCTCTCCCATGGGCTATAGCATCATCTTCCCGAGTGCCACCGCAGCAACGCCCGCTACGAGCCCTGACCCAGATACACATCATGCCCACCACTGATCCTCGCGTCGACGCATACATCGAAAAGTCGAAGGACTTCGCCAAGCCGATTCTCGTGCGCGTGCGCCAGATGGTTCACGAGGCGTGTCCCGATGTCGAAGAGACGATGAAGTGGAGCTCGCCGTTCTTCGACTACAAGGGACAGATGATGTGCGGCATGGCCGCGTTCAAGGAGCACTGCTCACTCATCTTCTGGAAGGCATCGCTCATCGAGGGCGTTCCGCCGAATGGAGATCCGGCGCGCGGGAGCTTCGGCCGCATCACATCGGTAAAGGAGTTGCCGAGCAAGAAGCAGCTCACGGGCTTCATCAAGGCGGCCATGGCGCTCAACGACGCGGGCGTCACCGTGAAGCGTCCGAAGTCCGCAGCGAAGCCCGAAGCGAAGGTACCGAAGGAGCTCGCGGGCGCGCTCAAAAAGAACAGGAAAGCTGCCACGGTGTTCGCCAACTTCACGCCCAGCAACCGGCGCGAGTACTGCGAATGGATCAGCGAGGCGAAGCGCGAAGAGACGAAGGAGAAGCGCGTGACGCAGGCGATCGAATGGATCGCGGAAGGAAAGTCGCGAAACTGGAAGTACTAGGTCGCAGCGTCAGGAGCCCGTGCGCGCGCCATGCCGCGCGACGATCACGCTCTTGATTCCGCCGCGCACGTTGAAGTCGCCCACGACCTCCATCCAGCGCGGCTTCACGGCCGCCGCGAGATCGTCGAGAATCCTGTTCACCGCGCGCTCGTAGAAAATCCCGTCGTTGCGAAAGCTCCAGAGATAGAGCTTGAGCGACTTGAGCTCGACACAGTCGACGTCGGGCACGTACGCGATGCGAATGACGCCGAAGTCCGGCGCGCCGCCCTTCAACAGCGCGAGCTCCGCCGCGTCACTTTCGATGCCGCCCAGCGGGCACATCGAGGTGAACTCGTTGCATTCGAGGCGCACTTCATACTCGCGCCCCGGATATGGATTCGGAAACGTCTCGAGCAGCTCGGCAGCAGGCATTATCGTCCGCACTCCACGTAAAAGCTCATCGGCCCCTCGGCCCCCTGTACACGCATCCCGAAGTCGCCGTCTCGCGGACGATCACCTTCGACAGCCCGCGCAGCGGCGCAGACACGCGCTCCCAGATCCAGATTGCGAGATTCTCGCTCGTCGGATTCGAGAGTCCTTCGATGTCGTTCAGCAGCCGGTGGTCGAGCTGCTCGTGCAGCGGACGGAATGCCTCCATGATGTCGGCGAAATCGATCACCCATCCGCTGCGCCCGCCCACGAAGCCCCCAACCCAGAGCTCGACCACGAACGAGTGGCCGTGCACGCGCGCGCACGGATGACTCTCCGGCACGTTCGGCAGCTGGTGCGCGGCTTCGATGGTGAAGCTCTTGAACACCTCCATCTCCACGCCGGCTTCGTCGTTGAGCCCCCCTCTCGTTCCATCCATGCCCGCATCGATCACGGAATCCCCAGCAGCTTGTGCGTCTGAATGCTCAACCGCCATTGCGGATGCGAGAGACAGTACGCCAGCGCGAGCTCCGTGTTGCGCTCGCGATCCGGTCCGTCCATCGGTTGCAGAAAGAACTGCTCGAAGTCGAGCTCCG
>JAQBQC010000056.1 GCA_028287205.1 Gemmatimonadota bacterium | reverse complement strand
CGCAACCGCGTGCGCATCACGTTGCTCCATCCCCACTCCGTCCACCGATCGACGCCGCGCTGTGGCATGACGAGCACGCCCGCGGTATCGCCGTCCACGAGCAGCGTACGCACGGCAACCTTGTCCTCCGTATTCACGGGGCCGTTGCCGTTCGCGTAGCGTGCGTCGATCGCATAGATGCCGTCGCGATCGATGTGGACCGTCATGCTCGCCGTGGTGTTCTTCTGGAGCGTGAGCGGCAGATAGCCTTCGCCGGTGAAGCCCGCGTGCGCCCGTTCCAACCCCGCCCCATCGGGCTTCACGAGCACCTCGCCAGTCTTCGCGATCACCCGCACCGGCTCGCTCAGGAACGACTCGTCGCCTGCGGCATTGACGGCCAACAGCTGTAGCTCCGTCAGGTTGGCGGAGGGAGAAAGCTTGAATCTCGGTACCTTCGTTGACCGCAGCGATCTGCCGTTCTCGTAGACGACGTACCGCACGGCGCCCGGCACCGCGCCCCACACGAGCGAGTCGCCGCGCAGCTCCGCGCGCGGTGTACCGGGCGCGAATCGGCTCGGCACCTCGTGCACCACCGCCGCGCGCCAGCGGCCATTCATCGTCAGCTCGAGCGAGTGCGCCCCGGCGAGAGTCGCCATGATCTCCGCGCGAGTCGCTCGCGCGCCGTCGAGTCGCACGGAGCGTACCGAGTCGCCGAAGCCGTGCACGGTGATGGTGAGTGTCGACTGCCGGTAGTGCACACCGCGAAGCACGCGCTCTCCGCGATACGATGGCGGAACCATCGGACGAAACGAGAGGCGGTCGGATTCCAATCGCATGCCGAACAGCAAGCGATACGTGCTGGCGAGCGTGCCGGCGACGCTCCAGAGCTGCCGATCGGAGTTGAGCGCCGTGCCCTCGTAGTGGCCGGTGGCGGCCACCATGTTCTCCTTGTTCGTCAGGAACAGCGCGACGGCGCGCGTCGCTTCGTCGAGTCCGCGCTGCACCGCGAGCGTGTTCCCGCCGTCAGCCGCCGCCCACGACCAGTAGGAGGTGACGAAGGGCCAGATGGTCGCGTTGTGATAGAAGCGCTCGCCGGGTGTGTACGGCCAGAACGTCGGCGTGCCGAAGGCGACGACCGGTGCGCTGCGCACGAGGGCCGCGCGCTGCGCGGGCGATGCGACTCCGAAGATCGCGGCGAGCGCTTCACCCAACCCGTCCGCGCGCGGGGAGAGCGAGAGATTAGCGCGGCCGTAGCGGTACTGCCCGTACCATCCGCGGTTGCCCTGCCAGAGATGCGCTGACATTCCGGCCCGAAGACTATCGGCAACGCGATCCCACCGAGGGTCGGGCTCGCCGAGCGCGCGAGACATCTTCGCGAGCACACGATAGGCGGCGAAGTGCACGGCGTTCGTTCCGAGATTCTGCGAACGGTAGATGTCGGCCGGCTGCATCCAGCGCGGATAACTCTGCTCGCGCCAATCCATGAACGACGATTCGCCGTCGAACAGTCCCGTCTGCGGGTCGCGAACGGCGTGCAGGTCCGCCTCCGCCGAGCGCCGCGTGATGTCGTAGGCGTGGCGCAGCCACTCGCGATCGCCCGTCATCGCGAAGATCTCCCACGCGGCGAGCGACCACACCATGCGGTCGGTGGACACGGGCCACGAGCCGCCGGTGCCCGTGTCCTGGATGATGCGCCCGGCAGAGTCGACCTTCGCGAGAAGGCTGCGCTTCGCCGCATCCGGCGCGACGATCGCCAGCGACAGGATCGTGCTCAGCGATACGTCGCGCGTCCACACGCCCGGCCACTTCGCGCCGGCAGAGAGCGCGCCGTCCTCGCGCACGAGCTGGCGCAGCTCCTCCAGCGACAGCCGGTAGAGCGCGTCCTGCATTCGCTGTGAGGACGAAAGCTCGGGATAGGCGGACACGTCGAGCGTGCGCGCCCATAACGCGCGCCCATCCGGCGTGCGCGGGCGCGTGTACGCCGTCGCAATCGGCACGGTGCCCTCGTAGATGCCATCTCCATCCGCGTCGCGCAGCTCGAGGGGAGAGCCCGGGCGCAGCGCCGCATACTCCCACGTGAGCGGCTCGGGATCGCCGAGCACGTACACGTGCGCGAGCTCGCCGCGATTGATGCGCACGCCGAGGGAAGGATCGAAGAACCCCTGCGTCTGCAGCGCGCGCAACACATGGCGCAGGTCCACGCGAAAGGTGACGCGCGCGACGCCGTCCTCGCTCGATGCCGACTCCTCGGGCGTAGGCGGCGCCGGCTCGGTCTCGTCGCCGAAGCGATAGATGCGCGTGACGAGCCGGCCGTCGTGGGGACGCAGGTAGATCGTGTGCTCGGTGCCGGCCGGAAACTCGTTCTCCGCGCCGTTGATGCTGAAGCGGAAGCGCACCTCGCGCGCCGCGCGCGGATAGCTCGAGACGATCGTGTCTCGCGAAAGTGCAACGGCCTCGAAGCGTCCCTGCTGCACCGAGCTGTCGGTGACGATGAACGGGCGAGCGCGCGCGACCTGCGCCTGTGCGGCTACCATGGCGAGCAACGTGGCGAGCAACATGGCGAACAACGCGGACGCGACGATGCAGGCTGTACGACGTCGTGATGCTCCCGGGGGCATCAGGCTGGCGACATCGCGGTCTCGCCGCGCGACTCCTCGAGCGCTGCGGCGAGCGCCGAGGCGTCCTCGCCCACGATGAGATGCACCACGCTGTCCGTCAGGCGCCACACGCCCAGCACTCCAGCCTTCGTGAGCGCAGCCTCGTTCACGCGCGCTGCATCGCGAAGCTCGACGCGTATCCGCGTGAGCGCGATCTCCTCCGCACGAATGATGTTGTCTGCGCCGCCGAGCGCTGCCCTGATCGCGCCGGCGCGCGCGCGGAGCTCGGGCGTCACGCGCGCGGGAGCCACGCTCGATGCACGCGGAGCGGCGACTGCCGGCGCAGCGACGACGGTGCCTGCAGCGCGCATGTACTCGTCCATGTCCGTTTTCAGATTCTCCGACCGCGTACCGAAGATCGCCTGCATTCCTCCACCCACCGTCATCACGCCCGTGGCGCCGAGCGCCCGCAACGTGTCGGGACTCGCGCGCCCATTGTCCACGAGCTCCACGCGAAGCCGCGTGATGCACGCATCGAGGCTGCGGATGTTCGAGGCCCCGCCGAACGCCGCGACCAGTCGCGCCGCCATCGAGTCGCCCGCGCTCTGGTCGGCGCCCGCACGATCGATGCTGCCGGTGACGTCGTCCGACTCGCGCCCTGGCGTCTTGAGGTTCCACTTGAGAATGAGCGTGCGGAAGATCGTGTAGTACATCACGGCCCACAGTGGCCCGAGCCAGAGGAGCCACCATCCGCGCCTCGAGTGCGGAAACAGCACGATGAAGTCGATGAGCCCGTGCGAGAACGTCGTGCTGTGATGGATGCCGAGCTCGATGGCCACCCAGTATGCAGCGCCCGCGAGCAGCGCGTGAATCGCGTACAGCGCGGGCGCGACGAAGAGGAATGCGAACTCGATCGGCTCGGTGATGCCGGTGAGGAACGACGTGAGCGCAGCGGAGATCATGATCCCGCCGATGCGCGCGCGATTCTCCGGCTTGGCGGTGCGCCAGATCGCGAGCGCGGCGGCCGGAAGTCCCCACATCTTGAAGAGGTAGCCGCCCGCGAGATTGCCAGCCGTCGGATCGCCGGCGGTGAAGCGATAGATCTCGCCGTGGATGATCTTCCCCGTCGCGGGGTCCGTGTACGTGCCCACCTCGAAGAAGAACGGCACGTTCCAGATGTGGTGCAGCCCGAACGGAATCAGCGCACGCTCGACGACGCCATAGAGCGCGAACGCGGTAGAGGGATGCGCCGTGGCCGCCCAGCGCGAGAAGCCGTCGATCGCGTGGCCGATCGGCGGCCATACCACGCTCAGGATGATGCCGGCGAACACCGCGGCGAACGCCGTGAGGATCGGCACGGAGCGCTTGCCCGCGAAGAAGCCGAGGTACGCGGGCAGCTGCAGTCGGTAGTAGCGATTGAACAACATCGCGGCCACCGCCCCGATCAGAATTCCGCCGAACACGCCCGTCTCGATGGACGGAATCCCCATGATCGGCACCGGCTCGTAGTGCAGCAGCGGCGCCATCACGCCCATCGTCGCCAGCATCACCGCGAAGCCGACGACGGCCGCCAGCGCCGCAACGCCATCGTTGCTCGTGAGGCCAAGCGCGACACCGATCGCGAAGATGAGCGGCAGGTTGCCGAAGATCGCGCCACCCGCCTGCGCCATCACGTTCGAGACGACGAGCGGCAGCACGCTGAACTTCGCGCTACCTACGCCCAGCAAAATGCCGGCGGCGGGCAGTACGGACACGGGAAGCATGAGCGACTTCCCGATCTTCTGCAGCCACCCGAATGTTGCGCGCCAAACGCTCATCCTACGCTCCTGCGTCCAGGGTCATGCGAGGCGCCGGGCAACGATCGCTCGCACCTCTGCGCCATCATCAGCATTAAGTGCCTCGAGTCCGATCGCCCGGCACGCTTCCATGGACAACGTGCGCACGCGTGCCTTCACCGCCGGCACGATGGGTATGTCGACACTGAGCTCATCGACGCCGAGTCCAAGGAGCACGGGCACGGCTTCGGGATCGCCCGCCATCGCGCCACACACGCTCACCCATCGCTTATGCTCGTGCGCCCCTTCCACCGTGCGCGCGATCAGTCGCAGTACCGCCGGGTGCAGCGCATCCAACTGCGGCGCGAGCCGCGGGTTCGACCGATCCATCGATAGAGTATACTGAGTGAGATCGTTCGTGCCGATAGAGAGGAAATCCGCCTCGCGCGCAAATCGGTCGGCCAGCATCGCCGCCGCAGGCGTTTCCACCATGATTCCGATCGGAATCGCCGGCACCCCAAGCGCCGCGCGCTCCGCCTCGACCATCTCGCGCGACACGCGCCACTCCTCCATCGTCGCGATCATCGGGAACATCAGCGCGACCTTGCCGCTGGCAGCAGCGCGCAGAATCGCGCGGATCTGTCCGCGAAACAGCTCCCGCCGATTGAGCGTGAAGCGAACGCCTCGCTCGCCCAGAAACGGATTCGCCTCGGCCGCGATCGGCAGATACGATAGCGGCTTGTCGCCGCCGACGTCGAGCGTGCGAATGACGAGCATGCGATCCGGTCCGAGCGCGCGAGCAACCGACGAGTAGCTGCGCGTCTGCTCGTCCTCGTCGGGCGCGCTGTCCCGTCGCATGAACAGGAATTCGCTGCGCAGAAGCCCTACGCCTTCCCCGCCCGCCTGCACCACGCCGGTGGCCTCGTCCGTGTCGCCGATGTTCGCGAAGACGTGAATCCGATGGCCATCCGTGGTCGTCGCCGGCTCACCGGAGACGGCGAGCTCGCGCCCTCTGCGCCCTTCATCCGCAGCGCGACGACGCGCCACCAACGCCACCTCCGCATCGCTTGGTGCGGTGCGCATGACGCCCGCATCGCCATCGAGGATGACGCGCGTGCGGGGCGCGAGCTCCA
>JAQBQC010000055.1 GCA_028287205.1 Gemmatimonadota bacterium | reverse complement strand
CACAAGAGCGATCGCGCGAAAGGGCCGTTCCTGGCGCTCAACTGCGCCGCGCTGCCCAAGGACATTCTCGAGAACGAGCTGTTCGGTCACGAGAAGGGCGCGTTCACCGGCTCCACGAACGAGAAGCCGGGCGCCTTCGAGATGGCGGACGGCGGCACGCTCTTCCTCGACGAAGTCGGCGAGATGGCCACCGACATCCAGGTGAAGCTCCTGCGCGCGCTCGAGTCGCGCTCGGTGCGACGCCTCGGCGGCAAGAAAGAGATTTCCGTCGACATTCGTGTCGTTGCCGCGACGAACAAGAATCTGCAGCGCGCGTTGGAGGAGGGAGAGCTGCGCGAGGATCTGTACTACCGCCTCGCGGTCGTGGAGATCGAGCTGCCGCCGCTACGCGATCGCGTTGGCGACATCAAGCTTCTGGCCACCGAGTTCCTCAGCCGCTTCTCGCGCGAAAACAACAAGAAGATTCTTTCCTTCGAGGATGACGCGATCGAATGGATCCTCCGCCACAACTGGCCGGGCAACGTCCGCGAGCTCAAGAACACCATCGAGAGCGCGGTGATCATGGCAAAGGGAACGAGCATCGGCACGCAGGACATCATCCCGCGTCGTCTCCGCGTTCAGTCCGACGCCAGTCAGGCGACCGTCACGCTGACCGTCGGCGCGACCCTTGCCGAGGCAAGAAGGCAGATGCTCCTGCGCACGTTTTCTTCGACGGGTGGTGACGTCGAGCGTACGGCGCGCACGCTCGGAGTTGCCGAGAGTGAGGTACGGAGCGAGCTAGGCTCGTTGATCGGGCCGGCGGGAAAGCCCGAATCGAACGGAGCGACAAAACCCGCGTCGAAGGCTGTCGCGGCGAAAGAGAAGGGATCGGAGAAGGCGAAAGGGAAAGCCAAGGGGCGTCGGTAACTGCGAGGGAATCGGTATGTCGCGACACGAAGAGGATGAGGACGAACGCTATTACGTGATCGAGGAAAAGAGCGGCGGTGGAATCGGCTCTTTCCTGCTCGGCGCCGCGCTCGGAGCCGGCATCGCGCTGCTGCTCGCGCCGCAATCGGGCGAGGAGACGCGTCGCGACATCAAGCGCAAGGCGCGCCAGGTGTCCGATGCCGCCAAGGATGCGGCGGGTGAGCTGCAGGACACCGTGGTCGATCGCTATTCCAAGGCGAAGGCCACCGTCGGCACGAAGATCGACTCCGCGCGACAGGCGATCGACCTGAAGAAGCACCAGGCGAGCGAAGCGATTCGCGCCGGGCGCGAGGCTGCGGCGCAGGCGCGCGAAGAGCTCGAGGCGCGACTCGCCGAAACGAAGGCGGCGTATCAGGCGGGCGCGGATGTGGCGCGTACGCCGTCGCGCCGAGCGTCGGCCAATCCGCCCGCACCGAGGGATGCGGAGTCCGGCGATCCGCACGTTGGCTGAGCCACATGCGGTTGACCCCCTGACCGGATGAGTGGGCGCCCGTCCCTCCACCGCCTGTGGTGGGCGGTGAAGGACTACGCGCGCCGCCTCTGGGACGTCGCCGGCGAAGACAACATTTCGTTTCTCGCCGGCGGCATTGCGTTCAACCTGCTGCTCGCGGCCGTGCCGTTCACGCTGCTGCTGCTCTCCGGGCTCGGCTACCTGCTCAACGAATCGCCCGAGCAGTCGTCGAGCACCGTTTGGGGATTCATCAACAACCTGATGCCGCCCAACGCGCCGTCGAGCGACCAGCAGCTGCACGCGATTCTCGATGGCGTCATCAAGGCGCGCGGCTCGGTCGGGCTGCTCGGCGCGATCGCCTTCATCTGGTTTTCCACGCGGCTGTTCGGGACGCTGCGCTCCGTGCTCGGCGAGGTGTTCGACATCGAGCAGGGGCTCGACTTCATCAAGGGCAAGCTGTTCGACATCAAGATCACCATCGTGTCGACGGTGCTCTTCGTCGCGTACGCCGTGCTCTCGGCGTATCTCAAGATCGCCACGAACAAGGCACTCGGCGCGCTCACGACGGTGGGCTTTCAGTCGTCGCTTCGCATCAGGGTCGAGTACTGGTTCGGAAATCTGCTCGCGCTGATGTTCATCACGGGGATGTTCTTCGCGCTCTACAAGTTTCTGCCGAGCAGAAGAATTCGGTGGCAGCCGGCGCTGGTGGGCGCGCTGTTCACGAGCTTCCTGTTCGAGCTCGCGAAGCAGCTGTTCACGTCGTACGTCGGCTCGTTCAATCCGGGAAGCCTGTACGCAGGCACGCTGTACGGAATCGTGATCGTGGTATTCTGGGTGTACTACGCCGCGCTCATCTTCATTCTGGGCGGCGAAGTCGGTCAGGTGTACGAGCTGCGGCGTACCCGACGGCTACAGCGGGAAACGTTTGAGAGCTGAGTTTGGCTCAAAGGTTGCTGGCAGGCTAAGGGTACTCCATCGGAGCTCGCAATCAAGTGAAAAATGCCCTCGTAGTACTCGTGCTGACGGCGGGTATGCTCGCCGGATGCAAGAAGGCTGATAACGGTGATGTCGTCGTGCAGACGCCGCGCGTGACGTCAGAGACCGACACCGTCAAGATGCCTGTGGTGGAAACGTCGAAGGACACCATCACGGCGGTGACGCCGAGAGTAGAAGTGAAGAAGGACACGACCGCCGTGGTCGTGCCCAAGGTCACGGTGAAGAAGAAGCCCTGAACGAGCGGGTCGTTCCGGCGAGTGGCGATTATTGTCGCGCCTCTCGTCGCGGCGTATATTTCGGTCGTCCCAGGTCCCGAGGGAAGTTCGCCCTCTAACTCCGTCAGGACCGAAAGGTAGCAGCGGCATGAGGTGCCGTTCGTCGCCTCGTCAGACCTGGGATATCGCGCGGAAGGCTGAGCGCATCGTACACGCGTAGTACAAATCGTACGGCGGCAGCTTCGCGCGATCACAGTGCAGTGAACCGGTCGAGGAGAGCCCGGCGGGCAGACCGCCGGGCTCTCATCGCATTCCCCGCCGCCATGTACATCTCGCTCGCCCGCAAATACCGTCCAAAACGCTTTGCCGACGTCGCGGTCCAGTCGCACGTCAGCAATACGCTCAAGGGTGCGATCGCCCGTGGGCGCGTGGCGCACGGCTATCTGTTGTGCGGTCCGCGCGGCGTTGGGAAGACCACGCTTGCGCGCGTGCTCGCGATGGCGCTCAACTGCGAGAACAAGGCGGAAGACGGCGAGCCGTGCGGGGTGTGCACGAGCTGCCAGCGCATCTGGACGGGAAGCACGAGCCTCGATGTGGTCGAGATCGATGCTGCGTCCAACCGCGGCGTCGACGATGCGCGCGACCTGCGGGAGCGCGCGATGTACGCGCCGTCGGGCGACAATCACTACAAGGTGTACATTGTCGACGAGGCACACATGCTCACGCGCGAGGCGTGGAACGCGCTGCTCAAGGTGCTCGAGGAGCCGCCGCCACGCGTCGTGTTCGTGTTCGCGACTACGGAGCCGCAGAAGATCGCGCAGGCCGCCGCACCGGTGCTGAGCCGCCTTCAGCGATTCGATTTCAAGCGCATCGGCCCGGCCGATGTGCGCGCGCGTCTCGCCGCGGTGCTCGAGGAGGAGAGCGTCGAGGCGACGCCGGATGCGCTCGCAATGCTCGCGCGTGCGGCGGATGGCTCCATGCGCGATGCGCTCAGCCTCACGGATCAGACACTGTCGCTCGGTGAGGGCGTGCTCACTGCTGAGCGCGTCCGCGAAGCGCTGGGGCTCATCGCGGAAGACGAATATCTCGCGATCTTCGACCTGATCGCGTCACGGGATGCGGGCGCGATCTTTCCGGCCGTCGCTCGGCTCGTGGATGCCGGCGCGGATCTCGGCGCCTTTCTCGGCGGGCTCGCGGACATTTTCCGCGCGGCGCTCGCGCTCGCGCTGGGCGATGAGACCGGCGGGCTCGCGGATCTCTCCGATCGCACGCGCGAGGAGCTGAGCTCGCGCGCGGGTCAGCTCGCGCCGGGCGATCTGCTGCGCATGCTCAGCGCAATCACGGAGCTGGAGCCGCGCTTCCGTCGCAGCGGGCAGCAGCAGATGCTGGTCGAGACGATGCTCGTGCGCTTCGCGTTGATGGATCGCACGGTGTCGCTGGAAGAGGTGCTTCGCGGATTGGGCCCCGAGAGTGGCGGGAGCGAGGAGAGCGATGGCCGCGGTGCGCCGCGATCGACGCCACGCTCGCCGGCACCCGCGCCCGCGCGCACGCCGCGCGGGAGCGCGCCGGCGGAGAGCAGTGCAC
>JAQBQC010000237.1 GCA_028287205.1 Gemmatimonadota bacterium | reverse complement strand
CCGAGCACCGGCGCGCCGGCCGGAGTGAGCTTCGCGTGGCGCGCGTCGTACACCGACGCGGCGCTCTCGCCCATCACCGTCCAATGTCCATCGGGGTGCACGATGAGCGCGGTCGACTCGTCGATGCCCACGCCCAGGTGCGGCGGCGTGTCGAGCACGGCGCTGATGAAGCGATTGTGCCGGCGGCGGCGGAGGAAGTGCTGGTCGATGAGCACCCCTTTGATCATCCCGAAGCCCGGCACGAGCTCCGTGTTGTCACGCGCGATCGTCATGTAGTGCTCGGCGGAGTCCGAGGGCGGACGCACGCCGCCGGGGTGGCGCTCCTCGCCAGTGAGCATCGGATTCGACATCACGGCGGCTCCCGCCGACGTACCGCCAACGACCGCACCCGCCCGGTAGCGATCGTGGATCGCCTTCTCGACGCGCGTGCCCAGAAGCGCCTTGGTGAGCAGGACCTGATCGCCACCACCGAACCAGACGCCGGTGACCCCATTCATGTTCGTCTGCATCGAGTCGGTGTTCGCCTCGTTGTGATCGATGTAGTAGGCATGCGCGTCGGCGCCGAGCTTGCGCAGATCGACCGCCTTTTCCTCGCCGCTCTCCTTTCCATCGGAGCTCGCCATTGCGAACACGACGATCTTCGCCTTCTTCCCGCCAGCCAGGTCGACGAATCGCTGCACCATTTCGGCGGACTGCGGCCCGCCACCCACGATGAAGAGGTAGCCGCGCGGAGCGCCGCCCTGCGCACTCGCCCCGGTGCCGAGCAGCGCCGCGCAGAAGAGAGCGATCCATATTCTGACCATGGTCGCTCTGATCACGGTCGTCGTCACTTCGGCCCTCTTCGCGGTGCGGCAGAATCTCATCGTGGACGTCCTCTCACATCGTGGGAAAAGGCTGGCGCATTCGTGATCGAAGGCGTCGTGGTCCGTGCGTAGCGTGAACTTATTAAGCGTGCAGACAATGAATAGTGGAACACGCGCGGGGCGCTTGACTCTCACGCGCGTACGCCCCTACTTCCCATCGACTCCAGGAAAAGGTGGATGTGTGTACACGCTGCTCGTAGGAAACGGTTGGCGCGCGCTCGCACCGGCGATCGTGCTCGCAGTCGTGGCATGCGGTCGCGAGAAGGAACAGCCGAAAGCGGCGCCACGTGGCCCAGTGATCGACAGCACGGCCCCGGGCCGCACCGCGACCGTGAGCGGATTCAAGACGCCTGAATCCGTACGTTACGATTCCGCGGGCGACGTGTTCTACGTCTCCAACATCAACGGCAGCCCGCTCGCGAAGGACAACAACGGCTTCATCTCGCGCATGAAGCCCGACGGCTCGATCGACTCGCTCCAGCTCATCGCGGGCGGGCGCGACGGTGTCACGCTCAATGCACCCAAGGGGCTCGCGCTCATCGGCGACACGCTCTGGGTAGCGGACATCGACGCGGTGCGCGCGTTCAACGTGCGCACGGGCGCGGCGGTCGCGACGGTCGATCTCACTCCGTTTCACGCGGTCTTCCTGAACGACATCTGCGTGGGCGGTGACGGCGCGCTCTACATCACCGATACGGGCGTGAAGGCGAGCGGCGAGTCGATGACGCACGTCCCGGGCGCCGACCGAATCTTCCGCATCGACGCCGCGCACCACGCCACCATCGCGCTCGCATCCGATTCGCTGCACTGGCCGAACGGCATCACGTGGGATGCGTCCGGGAAGCGCTTCATCGTCGTGCCGTTCGACAAGGTGCCGCAGATTCTCGCGTGGATCCCCGGCACGCCGCAGCCGAAGATCATCGGCTACGGCGCCGGCCAGTACGACGGCGTCGAGATTCTCGCAGACCGCCGCCTTATCATCACCAGCTGGGCCGACTCGACCATCACCATTCGCGACGGAAACGTGCGCACCTCGATCCGCCAGCTCCCCTCGCCCGCCGACATCGGCATCGATACCCGACGCATGCACATCGCGGTGCCGCTGCTCACCAAGGACCGCGTCGAGATCCTCACCATACCGGCACGCAAGGCCGCCCAGTGATGCGCACACGATCCGTTCTCGTGCTGGCTCCTGCGCTGGTCGCGATCGCGTGCGGAAAAAACGGAAAGCCAGCCGCGAAGGCGGACACGCTGAGCGACTCCGCCGCGACCGCGGCATCACAGGCGATGTCGCGAGCGCCTGCGGGAACCTCGGTCTCGATGACGGTCACGGGCAAGGAACGCTTCGACGGAAAGCTCAATGGGCGCGCGAGCTGCTCGTACGGCGGCGACAACAGCTCGCCAACGACGAAAGTGGAGGCCTTCGCTCGCGACGCGCAGCTGTCGTTCGAGATCATCAAGCCGTCGGAAGGAACGATTCCGGTGAAGAGCGGCGCCGTCGGCAAGCGCGCTGGACCGCGCATCTCGAATCTCCAGTTCGTGGTGCACAGCCAGACCTACGGCGACGGCCGCGGCACCGCGACGATCACCGATCCAGTGGGCCGCACCGGCTCGCTCTCCGCCAGCCACTTCTCGCGCATCGGAACCGGGAAGCGACACGGCTCCGATCTCGCCATCACGGTACGATGGGAGTGCGAGTAGCGACTTGACGGAGCTGCCGTGAGCGTCAAGCGATGGATCTTTGCGATCGTCTCCTTCGTGGCGGCGATCGGCGTGTCGCTCTACATCGTCCTCTCGTCGTGGCCCAAGCAGCACGCCGCCGTCTCGATGGATCTCGGCCCGCACCTGATGCTGCTGTGCATCGCGCTCACGGAGCTGCTCGCGCGCGGCGCGAAGGTGTGGCTGAGCGCGATCGCGATGCGCATTCCGATGTCCTATCGCCTCGCCCTGCGCGCCAGCGCCGGCGGCGATTTCGGCGCCGCGATCACGCCGAACAAATCGGGCGCCGAGCCGGCGCGCTATCTGATCATGACGGAAGACGGAATGCGCCCGGCACAGATCCTTCTCGTGATCTATGCTGAGCTCTTCCTCGAGATGATCTCGCTCGCACTCGTGGCGATCGCGCTCTACCTGATCTTCCGCAATGCCGGATCCACCCTCATCGGCGTCATCGGCGCGGTGGGGCTGTACGCGCTCTTCGTGCTCGGCACCGGCGCGCTCGGCTGGGTGCTCTCGGCGAAGTACGGCACCACGGGCGCGCCGCCCAAGTGGGCGCGCCGGCTCAAGCTGCGCGGCGCGCGCTGGCGCAAAGTGCAGCACGCGCTCGCCACCTTGCGCACGGCGATCAGCGGCATCCGTCACATGCGGCTCGGCATGACCGCCCTCGCGCTGCTCGCGTCGATTCTGCACATCGGACTGCGGATAGCGATCCTTCCCGCGATCGTCTACTCGCTCGGCGAGAGGCACGTACCGCTCGCGCCACTCGTGCTGTGGCCGGTCGCGCTGATGTGGGGGAGCGCCGTCTCCCCGCTCCCCGGCGGCGGTGGAGCGATCGAAGTCGCGTTCAAGGCCGCGCTCGGCCACGCGATTCCCGCCAGGATCTTCGGCGCGACGCTCGTCTGGTGGCGCTTTTACACCTTCTACCTGTTCATCCTGCTCGGCGCGCTCGCCGCGGGCGGCACGGTGCTCCGCGCGCTTCGCGATGACGACGCGAGCGAGAGCGACACGGAAGAAGAAGCGGAGCCGGCTAAGGCGTAGCTCCGAAGAGCGCGGTGCGGATGCGCTCGAGCTGAGCCTGCGTCATGGCTCCGCGCAGCGTACGTGTGCGCCCGGATGAGTCGGTCCACGTGATGCTGTTGACGGGCGTGCTCTCGCGCGCCCTCGCCATCACCTGGTCGCTGAAGCTCGCATTGCTCGCTCGGCGAAGCTCGTCTTTCGCCGAGGATCGGTCGATGAGGGTAACCGTGCCGTCTCGCACGGCATAGACCGTCGTGACCACGCTGTCGCCGGCCTCACTCTTCGAGCTTCTCGAGACGAGCTGCGGAGCTTCGTCGGATCCGACGACGGCACCGAGTTTTTCGGAGGCAGACGTCGTGCCTTCGCCCGTGACCACGATCTGCTGCAGCGCCACGGCCCGTGTCGCGCGCACTGAATCGGCGCGCGAGGGCCTGGGCGCGGCCAGCGCAGATACAGGGCCCGAATCACGCTGTGTCTTCGCGTTCATGTTCGTAGTCGCTGCGCGCATCGGAGGTTGCAACGGGCTGGCAGGCTTCGACGCTGCCGCACCGGACGTCGCCGGTGCGGCGGTCGCAGCCAGGTCCGCGAGCGCCGTCGACTGTGCACTGGCCGCAGGTGCGCGGTACTCTTTTTTCTCAGGCCGAGCAGGCGAACGAGACTTATCTGCCGCCTTGGGCGCCCCCATGGCGTCCGATCTTTCGGCCACTTTCAACCGACCATTGGTCGCGCCCTGTGACTGAACCGGCAACGCCGGTTGCGGTGCAACCGGCTTGTTCGCGTCCTTCGAGTTGCCCACGCCATTTTCCGCCGGAGCCGCGGCAACGACCGCCGATGGCTCTTCGGTCGCAGGCGCGGCCACTGGCGCCGCCGAGCGCGGCGCACGCACCTCGTCCAGCTTCGCGAGCGGATTGTCGCCGCCCGAGCGAGTCGCGACCACCGTCACGGTGCTCAGCACGAGTACCGCCGCGACGGCCATCCACGCGCGCGAGACCGAGAAGCGCGCTCGTGTCGCCGCATCGCGTGTCGCAGGCGACGACGCAGCTGGCAGCACGCCTCCCGGCACCGCGTCGAGCGTCAACAATATCCGCGATGACGCCGCGACGAATCCGCGCGCCTCGGCGACCGCCGCCGCGCACTGCTCGCAGCTGGCGATGTGAGCCTCCAGCGCCTCGCGTTCCGCGGGGGGTAGCTCGCCATCGAGCCAGGCGTGAATCGTCCCCTCGTCAAGATGCTGCATTGCCTTCCCTCCTCTGCTGCTCCTGCTGCAACCGCTCGTACTCTTCCACGAGCCGGCGCCGTGCCCGGGCGAGCGTCGTTCCCACCGACCCGACGGACAACCCGAGCGCCGACGCGATCTCCGAATAATCCAGCCCTTCCTCACGCATCAACAGCGCGAGCCGATCTCGTTCGGCGAGCCCATCCACCGCCGCGCGCGCCATCGCCGCGTCCTGCGCACGCTCCATCGCCGATTCCTCCGGTTCGACCGTGCGCTCCTTCTCCTCCTCGTAGAGCATCGTGAGGTGCTTGCGCCTGCGTGAATCCTTGCGGGCCTCATCGCGCACGAGATTGTTCGCGACGGTGAACAGCCACGCGCGCTCGTTCGTCATCGTCTCCTGTCGCAGCGCACGCACGAACGTCTCCTGCGCGACCTCTTCCGCCCAATCGCGGTCGCCGAGCCTGCGCGTCAGATACCGCACGAGCATCTCGTTGTAGGCACGGAAGAGACGGTCGACGTCGTGCACGTGGCTACCACTGCTCCTTGAGTGAGCGCAGCTCCGCGGCGCCGAGTGTGTCGACACCGTTGGGACCAACTTCGATCGCGATGTGCTTTCCGGCCACAATCACCTTGTCTCCTACCGCGAACGCAGCGCGCAGATCGGGGATTGCATCGAGTACCGCGAAGTATGCCGGAGAGAACGGCTTGATCGTTATGGTCTTCGTTCCCGACTTGAACGCGACATCCGTCCATCGATCGTTCTGATGTACGAAGACGTGATTGCCCGCGCGCTGGACCGCGTCGAGCTTTTCCGGCGCGGATGAGAGTCCTTCACCCGTCACCACGATCTGTTGGAGCCCCACGGCCTTGTCCATCGCACCCACCGATTTCGCGTCGCGCTGCTCGGTCGCCGCTCTCGCTGCTTCGAACTTCGCCGCAGGTGCGCTCGCGGCCCGTGCAACGACATCCTTGCGCCTGGAAGCATCCTCCAGTGGTCGCAGGCCGTTGGCGGCAAGCGACGGCTCCTGCACCAGATATGACGTGAGCTCCGACGGACTGCCATCGCGCTCGCCGAGCGTGCGGAGCTCGTCGTCCAGTTCGGGCGAGGCGCCGTTCTGCCGGCGTGCGGCGCTCAACCAGCCGATGCGACGCGTCGCCCACAGCCGTGGCACGAACGCGTTGTCGCGATCGTGATCGGGGAAGTCGACCGTCGTCTCCCAGTGTA
>JAQBQC010000036.1 GCA_028287205.1 Gemmatimonadota bacterium | reverse complement strand
AGAAGATGAAGAGAGCGATGATGAACCACGACGACACCGGAAGCTGTTGCCCGCGCCCGCGAGCGACAGGCACGGGCGCCTGCGTGATCGCAACGAGTGTCGTATCGAGCGTGAAATGATATTCATTGGCGAATCGCTGTGCGACCTGCTCCGTGACCTGCGCGATTCCGCCGCCGTAGTCGCTCGCCCGAAAGTGGTCCGTCGCATCACGGCAGATCTGGCCGGACGTGGCGTCCGTGATGAAACCCTCGCTGCCGTAGCCGACCCCGACCCAGCACTGCCCGCGTCGGGACGACGCGGTCTCCTTGGGCTGCACGAGGATGATGACACCGCTGTTGCGCGTCGGATCGCCAGGCTTGCCGAGCTTCCCGACCTTCCACTCACGGCCGATCTGCAGCGTCACATCCGACGGCGCCGCGGTGCCAATGTCGGGGAGCGTGACGACCACGATCTCGCCGCCGGACTTCGCGCGCACGTCATCGATGATCGCCTGAATGTGCTGCGTCTGTTCTGCAGGAATGACGTTGGCGAAATCGTTGATGTAGCCGCGCGGCTCGGGCAGCTTCACCGAGGTTTGCAGCAGGAGCAGAGCCCCGATAGCTTGCAGCGCCTTATGCCACACCGTCAGCCAATTCTCCTTGCGACCGGTCGCATGCTGTTGTCGCTTGCGCTGTGCGCCACCGCAGCCTGTCGCGGTGATCGCGCGCGCGACGCACAGGTCGATACTACCATGGGGAAGAAGAGCGTGGAAGTGCTCGCGAGCCCGCAGAATCCGGAGCTGCGCGACGCCACTGCCGCGCTCGACTCACTCGATCGGAGCTTCGCGCACGCACGCGCGACGCTCGACAGCGAAGCGCTCGCGCTGCGCGATGCGAACCGCCTCGACTCCGCGTATGCCGTTCGATACGCTGCATTCGAGCGCCGCCGCACCGCCGCCGCAGAGCTCCGAAGCGCGCGCGATCGAGCGCGGCGCGTGCGCGACTCGCTGGCGGCGCGCGCCGGAAAGTCGCCCGTCGGCAAACAATGAGCGCTCGTGGCCGGAGCCGCTCTGCGCCGCGAATATCATCAGATTGACGTTCCTTCGTTTTTGTCCGTTCAATCCGTTTGTGTCCGTATCTCACAGTGTTAGTGCCTGCCCGAGCGGCAGTCGCGAACTTGGCTGCGATTGCGCCATGCAGGCTCTAACAAGTTGATACTACGAAAAAAACGGATCGAACGGACAAAAACGGAGGAGATCGGAGCGCGAGGGCGAAGTTCTATCGCTTCATCTGCGATAGCCGCATCGAGCGCCCGGGAAGTTCTAGCGGCTGAACGAGAACGAGAAGCTGTACGTCCCGCCGCCGTGCCCGGAGCTCGGAAACTTCCAGCCGTTGATCCGCTGCTTGATGCTCGTCTCCGCCTCGGCGGCGCCCGGTCCCGACCACGTGTGCTTCGTGATGTCCACGCCGGTCACCGCGCCGTCGCTCGTGAGCGTCACGGCCACGGCCACCGATCCCGCCAGCTGCGGATTCACCTTGAGCCCGTACTCGGAGTAGCAGAACTGCAGCTGTGAATTCCGGCCGCGCACGTAGTCGCCGAGATCGGAAACGTTGCGCCCGGGGCCGCCGACATTCTCCGCGTGGATCACGCTGGGTGGCGCCACGCGCACCGTCGCGAAGCCGACGCCGCCGCCGCCACCAACGCCGCCCAGCCCTCCGCCGGCTCCGTTGCCGCCCAGCCCCTCACCCAGCCCGCCTCGCCCGGGTGTGCGCGAGCTTTGCCCGCCGGCGCCGTAGCCGATCACGGCCTTGCCCTGCGCGCCCGGCGCTGAGCCCGTGCCGGTGGCGACCTCGGTACCACGGAGCGCGTTCGACACGTCGCCGACCATGCCGCCGGTGTTGTTCGCCGGGCCGCCGCCGAATGCATCATTGATTGCGCGCGTGTCGTTCTTGGGAGGACCACCCTTTCCGCCGCCGGGATTCTTGGACGGGGCCGCGGTCTTCGGAGCACCGCCCGCGGATGCGACCGGAACGGGCGCCGGCGTCGGAATCGGCACGTCCTCCGACTTCACCTCGATCGAGACCGGCTCCTCTTCCTTGAGCAGGTTGATCGAGTTCGGCGGTGCGGGGAGAAACAGCACCAGCAGCAGCCAAATGATGCCGAGCGCGCCGGACATGAGGTACGAGTACAGGATCGCGCGCCCTTCGGCGTCCGCGAACTCGTAGCGGAGCTGCCTCGTGAACGAGACATCATCCACTCCCTTGCGCACGGGGCGCGGCGCTCTCGTTTCGTCGGCCATTACGGCGCTCCTGCGGCGGCGGGCACGGTCGTCACCGTGGTAGCGGAGCCCGTCCGGTTCACCTGCAGCGAGATGTTCTTGAAGCCCGCCATGCGCGCAGTCTGCATCACGCGCGCGAGCAGGTCGTAGTGCATGCTGCTGTCGCCCTGAATCGCGAGCGGCGTATCGAGCGATGAGTCGCGGGGCGTGGCCTTGAGCCTGCGAATCGAGTCCGAGCTCGCCTTGAGCGCCGTGAACAGCGGCGGGATCACGAGCGGCTGCCCAGGATCGTTGGAGCGCGCACGTGCCGCGTCGAGTGTGCTCATGAGCGGATGTCCGCTGAGCGTCACCTGCGCACCGATGCCGAGCGTGAGCTGCGAGAGCGCGACGGCGCCGACGGCTGCGGTCGGAAGGCGGACGCCGGGCACCACGGGCGATAGCTCGCCCACTGTGGCCGTCGTGAGCGCGAAGAACACGATGGAGACGAAGGTGTCGACCAGCGGAATCAGGTTCAGCTGCGTGAGCCTGAACTTCGCGAACTGTGCCGCGCGGCGCGCCATGCGCGCATCTCTGCCGCGACTCATGCTAGGCCCCCGCCGCGGCGCCGCGCGCCTTCGTGGTGAGCGAGATCCCCGTGAAGTGCGCGAGCTTGAGCCGCTCGAGCACATGCACGATGTTCGCGTAGCTCACCTCGTCCGCCGGAATCACAGTGACATCGGCGTTCTGCGGATACTTCGTGCGAATGCTCGACATCAGCGCTTCGAGCTGGTCGAGCGACGTCTTGTCCAATCCCTGAATCACCTGATGGAATCCGCCCTGCTCCGAATGCTCCACCGTGAGCTTGTCGTTGTCCACCCGAACCGCGAGCAGCAGGTTCAGCACGTCCTTTTCGGACTTGATGCGTGAGAGCTGCTCCGGCGTGTTCACCACGACCGGCGGCAGCGTCAGATCGAACGACGTGAGCGCGGCCATCGTCGCCCCCTGATACGTCAGGAGGCTGAAGAACACGATGGACGTGAGAATGTCCACGAGAGGAACGAGGTTGATGCTCCCGCTCTCGGTGACCGGTGCCCGTTCTGCACGCCGCTGTTTGGACCGGTGGAAAATTGAAGCCATTCGATCAGCTCACACGTGGATGTCCGATGAGACGCCGCCCGGCCCTTCGCATGCACATCATGCGATTGAGAGGCCGGGAAAACGACTTACCGGTGACCGAGTCGAACGTCGGGACGATCGATGAGCGCGTTGATGAGACGCACCTGGAACTCATCGACCTGCTCGATGATGCCTTCCGCCTGGCTGACGAGATACGCATGCGCCACGGTCAGCGGGATCGCGGTGAACAGACCGAATCCCGTTGCGTTCAGCGCGATCGCGATGCCCGCCGCGAGCGCCGCCGACCGCTCGGCCGCCGCCGCCGTGCCGACGGCCGCGAATGCGCCGCGCAGTCCGTAGATCGTTCCGAGCAGACCGATGAGCGTCGCCACGTTCGCGAGCATCGGCAGATAGTGAAGCCGTCGCGTGAGGCGCGGGAGCACGCTCAGTGCTGCGGCGTCGGCGACGTTCTGGAGATCCGCCTCGTCGCGGCTGCGGCTGCGCAGAATGAGGAGCCCCATGTCCGGGAGCACCGCGTTCGACTGGCCGCAGAGCTTGATCGCGTCCTCGATTCGTCCCGCGCGCACGAGCTGGATCACGCGCTCGATGAACGTTCGACCGTTGATCTTCGAGCGAATGACGATCATGTAGAATCGCTCGACGAAGACGGCAAGTCCGATCAGCGCCACCAGAAGAATGGGGTACATGATGGGACCGCCACTACGGAAATACTCGATCATATTGCTCATCGACCTGTGTCCTCAGCGAAAGTTCTAACTGGCATCATTTGCGGCCGCGTGGCTTGGCTGGCGGCGCGGCGGTTGAATCCGTGGTTGTCGTCTTCGACGGTGCCGGCCTTCTGCTTCGACCCATGCTTCTCACTTCGCGCTGGAGCGAGTCCAGACGCTGCTTGCGATACTCGAGCTCCCGGCGAATCGATTCGATCTCCTGCACTCGTGCCGCCGAATCCGCACTGCTCATCCGCTTCGCGGGCGGATTTCCAAGCTCCACAGGCGTCTGCGTACGCAAGTTCAGCATCCGCTGCAGCGAGTCGAGACGCGCGCGCCGCACCGCGAGCTCGTGGCGCATCGCCTCGATCTCCGCGGTGCTCGCACCCGCTCGCGTGGCAGCCGTATCCCGCCGGTTGCGCGCCGAGTCGGGATGCAGCGTGAGCGGTGCGACCGTCGGAACGCCGCCCTCGTGCGCGAGCCCCGCGGGGATCGTGTCGAGCGCCGTCGTTCCCCGGATCTGACTCTCCGGCACCAGCTGCACCGCGCCGTTCGACGCCGTGCCTCCGGTTCCGTCATAAAACGCCGGCGAAAGAAGCTGCCGGTCGTACGCCGGAACCTCGCGCGGACGAACCGTCACCACCTGCGGCGTCGGAACCTGACCGCGAATCTCGATCGCCTGCCCCTTCTTGGGCGGAGGCCCCTTCTGCTGCGCATCCGCACGCGACGCCGCCACGAGCAGCGCGCCACTCACAAGGACGCCGTATCCCACGCGCGCGAAACGGCTCATGTCGCACCCCCCACGCGGCGTCCTTCACGATCGAGCGATGCCGCGGGAGGCGATGCATCCACCTTGCCGCCGATCGCATCCCTCGCGCGCTGCACCCATGCGTTGTCGAACTTGTCCGTTGCCGCCTTGTCGATGAGCGTCTGCCACAGCTTGTTCGCGGCCTGGTAGTACTGCTCGGCCTGACGCGCCGATCCGGCTTGCGCGGCCGCACGCTGCTCCTCCGAGAGATCCTTCGGCAGCGAGAGATTCGCCAGATAATTTCCGTATTCCCACTGCGCCAGCCCGACGTAGTACGACGCCGCCGAGAGCCAGTTGGGATCGCCGCTCGCGATCGCCTTCGTGAAGTGTGCCGACATGTCCGTGAGCATTTTCCGCTTCGGTGCCGACAGCCGCTCGACGCCCGCGCGCGTCAGGTTCACGCGAAGCGGAATGTGGAGCTTGAGCGCCTGATAGCGCGGGAAGAGCGCGCGCCCCTGCATGAACTCATTCTCGCCGGCGCGTGCCGCGCACTGCGTCTTGATCTCATCCGTTGGGCGCGCGCACAGCTTCGCGAGCTCGACGTTCGCAGCGGCCACGTTGCCGCCCGCCTTGATCAGCGTGACACGCGTCGCCTGCGCACCGCCGACGCGCGCGTCGCGCGGATGCGCCGCCGCGAAGGCGCCGTAGGCGCGAATGGCGCCCGCGGTGTCCGCGGCCTGCAGGTAGCTGACGCCGGCGTTGTACTGCGCATCGGCCGCGCGCGCATCCTTCGGATACGCCGCCGCGAAGCGCTCGTACGCCTGCGCTTCTTCCTTCGGCTTCCCGAGCGAATCGTAGTCCACCGCGAGCCGCACCATCGCGTCCGCGCGCCCGGGCCACGTCGGATTCTCGCGGATGAGCGACTCGAGCGCCACCGCTGCCTCGTCGCGCTTGCCGAGGTCCGCCAGGAGCTGCGTCTCGAGCGCCTGGTATTGCACGCGATACTTGTACGTCGGATACGATGCCACCAGCCGCTGCGACAGCTCGAATGCGCGCTGCTTCGCCGCGGTCGATGCGCTCTTGTCGCCCTTCATGCGCGCCACGCTGTCCGCGAGCACGTACGTCTCGATCGCGTTGCGCAATGCGTCCGGCGCGCGGTCCGATGTCGGATTGCGATCCGCGAATGCCACGTACACCGCCTCGGCCGCCTCGCGATAGTTGCCGGCCTTCACCAGCGAGTCGCCGTACGTCACCGCAGCGGCGTTGCGCACGAGCGTGATCGTGTCGGATAGCGCCTTCTTCCCGGACTTGATCGCGATCGCCTGCGCATTCTCCCACTGTCCCTGCGCCTCGGTGTACAGCCCCTGCTTGTAGAGTGCATCGCCGATCAGCTTCTGGGCCGTTGGCGTGTATGGATCGTTCGGATAGTTGTCGGCGTACGTCTTGAAGGTCGCGGCCATCACATCCCAGCGCTGCGCCTCGGACGCGCGCTTCCCCTTCTCGATGAGCGCGTGATGCGCGACATCGGTTGTCGGGAACGCGGCCACGTAGCGATCGACGACGGCGAAGAGCGAGTCCTGCGCCGCGCGGTCGCCCTTCGTGCGCACCGTCGCGGAATCGAAGGCGACGATTGCATCCTGCCCCGCCTGCGCGGAGAGCTTCGGATCGTTCTTGTACGAGTAGGCCGCGCGTGAGTATTCCGTGCCGGCCCTGAAGTACTCGCCCTCCGCGAACAGCGCTTCGCCATAGAGCAGATCCACAGCCTGAGCGCTGTCGCTCTTCGAGAACTCGGTCATGTAGCGGCCGTAGAGCGCAGCCGCCTCGGCGAACCTCGCCTTGTCCTTCTTGTCCTGTGCGCGCGAGAGGCTGTACTGGGCGCTCTGGCGGAGCGCGTTCTCGCGCGCCATCTGCGCGCTGTCGCGCAGCGGAGCGTTCGCGTTCGACCACACGGAGCCCGGCGCGAAGCGATCGACGAGGTCGAGCCGCGCGGCCTGCGCCTTGTCCGGCTCGAGCACGCGGTTCTGATAGATGTCGACGATCTCGCGCTGCACGCCGAGCGCGCCGGAGTCCGCGGGCGATTCCGCGAGCACGGCACGATACGCGTCGACGGCTCGCACGAAGTCGCCCTGATCGCGCAGCCCCGAGGCTACGCGACGAAGCACGGGGAGCTTGAAGCTGGATGCCGGGTGCGTTCCGAAGTAGCGACGCGCGGCTTCTGCGCCTCCCGTCTGCGTGAGCGCGACCGCCATGTACTCGATCGCCTCGCCGCGGAGGCCGAGCCGCGCCTGCTGATCCGCGGAGAGCTTGTCGTATTCGGCAACGAGCCGGCCGAACACCTCCACCGCCTGCTGATATTCCGGCTGATTCGACTGCGTCGCCTGGTTGTAGTACGACCAGCCGAGCTTGTAGAGCGACAGGAAGTAGATGTCGCCGTCGGGCGGAGCGATCTTCGTCGCGCTCTCGTACGCCTGCGCCGCGTGCACGAACATCTGCTTGCGCGGCTCGCCACGCAGCTTCGCCGCGAGCTCGAAGTCCGCATCACCCAGCCGGAAGAATCCTTCCGGACGGAAGTGCGACTGATCCTTGGACGTGACGCGCTCGAACATCCGCACGGCGTCGCTGTTGCGCTGCTGCGTGAAGTAAAGCGTGCCGAGCGTGTAGGCGGCGGCATCGACGCGCGGATACGCCGGGAACTTCTGAATCAGCTCCTCGTAGCGCGAGATCGCGGGCGCATAGTCGGGGCGGTCGGGCACATTGCCGCCGGCACGCTGCGCGGCCGCGAAGTTCTCATCGGCACGGCGCACGAGCAGCTCGCCGAGCTGAAAGAGCGCGCCCGCGCGCAGCGTGCTCGTTGGATAGCGCGACAGGAACGACGAGAGCTTCTCGATCGCATCATCGCGCGCGTCATCGCTTCCTGCGGGACGCGCGGAGGCGACGAGCTGCGTTGCCGGCGGCGCCTGCGCAGCGATGGCGCCTGTGACGCCGAATGTCAGCGCGAGAAGCGGGGTCAGATAGCGGAGCGTGGTCATCGCTATCGCCGCGGAGGAGTGGAGGCGCCACCGGGCGCCGTGCTCGTTGCCGCGGGTGTCGCGCCGCCCGGCGCCGACGCGGAAGCATCCATCGCCTTGAAGAACGCCGCACTCGCAGTCGCGTAGTCGGCCGCTTCACGGTCGTGTGACAGCTGGGCGACGAGCCCGGAGGCCCGCGCGCGCAGCTCCTCGTCCACGAGCGCCACGAGCGCACCCTCGGCCACTGCGCGCTGCGACGTCGCTGCGCCAACCTCGGTGCGCATCGCGAGCACCGCGTTCGACTCCTTCCCTCGCTGCGTCGCGAGCTCGTTGGCGACGATCAGCGAGTCATCGCTGAGCACCGCGGCCGTCGTGTCGTGCAGCGCGTGCGCGTGCGCGAGCCGCGCGACGAGCGAGTCCCGCAGCACGAAGGCGGGATGATGATCCAGCGCCGCCTCGAGGCCGCGCTCCACGTCATCCGCGATCGCGCTGTACACGCCCGCCGTGCGCTGCTCCATCGTCAATGCATCGAGCTCCGGTCCCTTCGCGTTCGCGCCGAGCGACGCCTTGGTGCTGTCGAGCAGGCGAATGTTCTCGGCCGCGACCTGGCGCGTGGCGGTGATCTGCGTGCGCAGCGTCGCGCGCACCTTCTCGCGCGTGTTTTCCAGCACGCCCTTCATGTGCTCCAGCGAATCCTGCGTGGCCGCGATCTGCTTCGCGTTTTCCGCGAGACCGCTGTCGCCCTCGAAGATCAGGCGCTGCAGATTCTCGAGCGCGGCGATCTTCGTCTTCTGCGCATCGATCTGCTCCTGCAGCCGGAAGGACGCGAGCGCCAGCCGTATGTCGGTCGCGAGCACGGCCTGCGTGCGATCCGCGTAGGCGCCGGGCGTCTGCGCATCCAGACGCGGCGCGAACACGACGCGCGTCGGGAAGCCGGCGCCTGCCGCGGAGTCGACTCGTTCGGCCATTCCAATACTATAGAGAAGCTGCGGAGCCGAGGAGGCCGAGGCGGAGTCTGCCGTGCCGGCGAACGCCGCCGCGATACGCCGCTTCTCAGCGCCGGCGTCATCGGGAAGCGCAATCACCTTGCCCGGCGCGGCGTTGGCGACGAACACACCGCCGGCCACACGCGCAGTCACGAGCGCTCGGCTCGCGTCCGCCATCGCCGTCGTGGCGCGCGATTGCAGCGCCGTGAGCTCGCCGCCGATCGAGTCCGCGACGCTCTGAAAATACTTTTCGGCCGAGTCGCTCTTGCCACTCTCGAGCATGATCTGTCCGGCCATGAGGCGCGCTTCGTCGCGCGCCGGGAGATACGGATAACGCGAGGCGAACTCGCGGAATGCGGTGGCGGCGCCCGCGGCGTTTCCGCCGCGATACAGCGCCCACGCCTTTGTGAGCAGTGCCTGCGCGCCGGCGCCGCTCGACTCGGGCACGCCGTCGGCGAGCGAGGCCGCGGCTGCGTACTGGCCGACGCCGAGCGCCGTCTGCGCCGCGCTCAAGCGCACCTGTTCCGCAAACGCACCGCGATTGTTCTCACTCAGCATCTGCAATGTGGCCAACGCCGTCGCGCGCTTCGAACTGTCGCTCGTCACCGTCGCCAGTGCGTCCATGTACTGCGCGTAGACCGAGAAATCGCCACCGGACTGCTGCGCCTGCGCGAACGCGGCATGCGCGCCCGCGAAGTCCTTGCTCTGCACGGAGGCGAGACCCGCCACGAGCGAGATCAGTCCGCGGTCGCCAGCGGTCTTCGCACCTGCGAGCGTGCGCACGCGCGCGTAGTCGCCGCGCGAATAGGCATCGAGCATGCGCTGCGCCGCGATCACGCCGGCGTAGCGCCCAGAGGGCGCCGCGGAGTCGAGCGTTGCCGCCGCCTTGCGAAACGACTCGCGCATGCCGAGCCGGTAGTACGACTCGGCGAGCAGAAAGAGCAGATCCTCCTGCGCGCGCATTCCCGGCTCTACTGCACCGCCTCCGGCCAGCGGAGAGGAGCGCAGCCACTCGAGCCGGTCGAGCGCACTGAGAGGGTGGTCCATGGTGATGTCGAACAGCGCCATGCGCAGCTCGGCGTCGAGCCCGCGCGGCTGGTCGGGCGACGGCTGCACCGGTACCTGCGACACGGACGACGTGACCACGGGAACAGGCGCGGCGGGCGGCGGTGACGCTGGAGGCGCGGCCGTGGGCTGCTGCGCCACGAGCGGCAACACCAGAATCACTGCGGCGAAGGCCGGCAGTGTGCGCAACACTCTCGCGAAGGTCAGAACGGCGTTGTCCCGCGGCTCGTCCACGTCGTGGGAACGAGCTGCCCGTTGCGAACGGTGAACTGCACGTAGGTCACCGTCTCCGTGAGCGCATTGACGTTGAGTCCCTGCGTCACCTGCTTGCCACCCAGCATGAGCATGAGCTCCACCGTGTGCGTGCTCGGAAGCACCTCGGAGCGGTAGAGCGGATCGACGGCGCCGGTTTGCAGCGCCTGCTGCGCTGCCTGCGAGTACGTGCGCGTGGAGGCGATGACGTTGTCGATTCGCAGCGTCGCGTTGCCAAGCGCCTCGGGTCCTGCGGAATCGGCGCGCAGCGTGATGACGAGCACCGCACCCGCGCGGCGCCGCACGGCGTCGCCCAGCGCGCGCATGCGATCGCGCTGCGCGACCATGTTGTCCTGCGCATTCGCGAGCACGCCGTCGAGCTGCAGCAGCGCCGTCTCTTCCTTGCTCACCAGCAGCTGCTGCGTGCGCCGCTGCATCGTTTCGGCGAGCACGTTCTCGATCCGTGCCTCGAGCCGCACGCGCTGGCTGCGCAGATCGCTCAGCTTGTCCTGCGTGTCCTGGAGCTCCTTCACCAGCGCGCCACGCTGCCCCTCGTACGCCTGCTGCTTGGCCGCGCTGTCTGCTTTCATCGAGTCGGTCTGTTGTGCCTGCACGACCGCCGGGAAAAGGACCCCAACCGTCATCACCAGCAAGTGGTAGCGTATTCGCTTGGCTCGCATCAGGATGGTCTCAGTCGTGGGCTAGTGCGGCGTCGTGCTGGGCGGCGCGTCCTGCTCCAGCCGGTGGAGTCGCTCCTCCAAACGCTGTAGCGCCTCACGCTCGGAACGTAGCTCCTGTTCCGCCTGCGCGCGCCGCTGTTCCAGCTCGAGAAGATTCTGCGCCTGATACCGGTTGATCTCGAGCTCGAGCGACGAGATGCGCTGCTGGCGCGCGGCGATCTCGCCCGTGAGCAGCTGCCGCTGACGCTCGAGCGCCGCCACGCGGCGGTCGAGCGAGTGTCCGCGCAGCAGTGCCATCACGTTGTTCTGCCAGCCGAGCGTGAACGAGAATTTGCTGTAGCCGAACTCCTTCCCGGCGGCGGAGACCGTGTCGGCGCGCGAGGCGCCGAGCTCCGTCCAGTACGCGCCGGCGCGCAGGCCGTGCCACTCGTACGCCGCACCGACGTTGTAGTCCCACGCATTGTTCTCGGCCATGAAGGACAGCGTGCTGTGTTGCGACGGATAGAGATCCACCTTCAAGCCGCCGAACGCACCGCCCCAGGAATTCGAGGCGTATGCCTTGCCAAGACCGCCGTCGTTCTTGAACAGGCCGTTGCCGTAGCCGAACGTCAGACTGACCGTCGTCTTTCCCCATCCCGGATTGAGCTCCGACAGGGCGAACGACTTCGTAGCCACGCCGTATACCGTGTTCCCCGTGCTGAAGTTCTGATGCAGGGAATCCGCCAGATGCTGCTTCCCGGGATTCGCTTCGGTTCCGGGAAAGAGATTGTAGCCGACTGTGAAGCGGTCGATGTGATCGTAGGGTCCGATGTTTCGCATCCCCACCGCGACACTCGGCACCCAGCGAACGAGTCCCGACTTCACGCGGAAGTTTTCTTCGTTGAGCAGGAGCCCCTGCGCGAAGAGCCCCCACTCGGGATTGTCGGAGTAGATCGACACGCCCGTTTCGAGGCGTCCGAAGAACGAGAAGGAGATCGCGCCGTTCGTATTGAGTCCGTTCAGCACCGAAAAGCCCGGCGAGGCCTTCGCGCCGTGAAAGGTCTTTCCGGAGAAGTTCACGCTGAAGTCGCCGCTGACGGGCGAGACCCATGCGACCGGAATGTCGATCAGGCCGGCCCCCCAGTACGTGGTCTGGGGATAGATCTCTTGGGCCTTCGCGATTCCCGGAAGCGCGACAGCCGCCGTTACGGCGAGCATGAGCGCGGTACGCACGAATCGGGGGACGGAGAAAATCATCGTTGACCTGGGTCTCGAATTAGCGCGGGGGCGTGGTCGAACTTGGTGGTGGCGTGGTCGTAGGTGCTGGCGGCCCGCCCTGCAGCTGATTCAGGCGATCTTCGGCGCGCTTGATGGCTTCCTGCTCCTCCTGGATCTGCGCATCGAGCTGCTCGCGGCGCTTCGCGACTTC
>JAQBQC010000117.1 GCA_028287205.1 Gemmatimonadota bacterium | reverse complement strand
CTCGGACCGCACGGCTTTGCCGTGCTTCGCGCCTACACGGGCCGTCAGCTTCTCGGTCTCGTGCGCAGCGCGCAGCCGGACCTCATCATGGTCGACGTGCGCCTTCCCGACATGCGCGGGGTGGATGTCTGCCGCGCGCTTCGCGACGATCCGCACTTTCCGGAGGAGACGCCGATCATTCTCACGAGCTCGGGCACGCCCGAGCGGAAGGAGCGGCTCGAGGCGTTCAAGGCTGGCGCGTGGGAAGTGGTGAGCCAGCCACTCGACGCCGAGCTGCTGTTGCTCAAGCTCGATGCCTACATGCGTGGAAAGCGCGCAGTCGATCGGATGCGCGACGAGAGCCTGCTCGACCAGGCCACGGGGCTGTACAACATGCAGGGCATGGTGCGCCGCGCCCGGGAAATGTCCGCGGATGCTCAGCGGCTGCACGCGCCGATCTCCTGCGTGGCGTTCACTCCCGTGGCGACAACCGAAGCGGAGCCCACGCCACCCGCCATCACCGAGATGATGATCGAGCGGCTCGGCGCCATCGTGCGGCGCACGGGGCGCGCATCGGATGCGATCGGCCGCCTCGGGCCCACGGAGTTTGCGATCATCGCACCCGCCACTGAAGAGCCGGGAGCGATCCGCATGATGGAACGCCTCGAGGCGCAGCTCTCCGATATGATGACGACGCCGAGCGGCGGCGCGCAGCGCGTGGAGCTGCGCGCGGGCTACTGCTCGGTGTCGGATGGTGCGCGGTCCGCGGTGGATGCGGTCGAGATGCTGCTGCGCGCGAACAGCGCATTGCGTCAGGTGCGCGACGCGGAGCGTGGCGATCAGCTCCGCGCCTTCGACAGCACTCCGGTCAGGTTCGCCCTGTAAGCTCGCCAACCTGCGGCGAGGTACGCGGCAGATCGTCATCCTCGCTCGTGGTGTAGCCGTAGAGGTACGAGTAGTACTTGTACTCGCCCTGCGCGCGAATGTCGTTGAGCACCGCGCCCAGCATTCGAACCGGCAGGCGATCGAGCAGCTTCAGCTTGCTCTCGGCCATCTTGCGATCGGTTGCGCCCGTGCGAAGTACCACGAGCATGTTCTGCGTGGCCGCAGCGAGCACGAATGGATCGACGCCCGCGCCCAGCGGCGGGCTGTCGACGACGACGACATCATATCGCCGGCGAAGCTCGGCGATGAACTGCGACATCGCCTGCGAGTGCAGCAGCTCGGGACCACGATGGCGCCGCGTACCGCACGGAATGAGCGTGAGCCGGTCGTGCGTGGTCGAGCGAAGAACGGCCTCGAACGGCGCATCGCCTCCGAGTAGATCGAGCAGTCCGGGACGACGATTCGCGCCAAACATCGCATGGAGCTGCCCGCGACGCGTGTCGCCATCCACGAGCACCGTCCGGTAGCCAGCCTCGGCGAACGAGAGCGCGAGATTCGAGCAGACGAGCGACTTGCCGTCGCCGGCGCCCGGACTCGAGACCGTGAGCATGGCCGAGCCGCTGGCGTCGTACTGATTCGTGATCGCCATGCGGATCGTTCGGAACGACTCGATCACCTGCGCGGCTTCTTCCGGATCGGGATCGCCGGCGCGCGAGCGCTTGATCGTCGGCACGGCGCCGAGGATCGAGAGACCGAGCTCGCGTGTGACCTGCTCGGGATAGCGCAGCCGCGGATCCGTGTGATCGAGGAGCAGCGCGAGTCCGATCGATGCGCCGAAGCTGACGACGAGCGCCAGGAGCAGAATCATCGGCGCAGTGTTCTTCGATGGGGCCAGCGGTGCGACTGCAGTATCGAGGATGCTGACGTCCGGTATCGCGCCGGCTTCCGCGAGCTTCGTTTCCGCATAGCGCTGCTGCAGCATGGAGTAGAGCGACGAGCGCGACACGACGTCGCGCTGCAGGCGCATCTGTTCGATGGTGCGTGGCGGAATGTTCTTCAGCTCCGTGGACGCGCTCGCCATCTGGCGATTGAGATCCGTGCCGCGTGTCTGCAGATCGGCGATCAGCGACTGGATCACCTGCGGCAGCGTCTGCGTCCGAATCGTCTGCACCGAGAGGCGGAGGTCCTGCACGATGCGGTGCTCGTCCGTGTAGCTCTCGCGCGCCGCGCGGAGCGCCGCTTCGCGCTTGCTGAGATCCTGCAACGCAGCCTGCAGCGCGAGTGAGCTCTGCGCGCTCGGAATGCCGATGAACGCGTCGGGCGTGATGTTGTTGGGATCGCGCACGATCGCCTGCAGCATGGCGATGTCGTGCTGCACTGTGAGATACTGGGCCTTCTGCCCGAAGTAGTTGCCGATCATGGGATCGGTGCCGCCCGTGCCACCACCCGCGCCCATGCCGGTGGCTGGAGCAGGCATGATGGCTTCGGAGGGAAGCGTGATCGTGCTCCTCCGGAACGACTCGAGTGATCCCTCGGCGGAGCGAAGCGCACGTGACGCGGTGTCGAGCTGATCGGCCAGGGCCTTCGACTCTTCCGTGAGGTTGCGACGCTTGAGCTCACCGGCCGTGTTGACGAACTCGCGCATGATGCCGTTGAGAATCATCGCGGTACGCTGCGGATTGGTGCCGGCGAGCGTGAGCTTGATGAACTGGCTGTTCTGCGGCAGCGTAATGTCGACGCGCGAGATGAGCCCGGTGGAGATGTCGCGTGGACTGACGACCGTGAACGGAACCGTGCGCGAAGGGCCGAGCACGTTGGCGGGCGGCTTCCATGCGAAGCCCACGCTCCGGCCTATCGAGTCGCCTGGCACTCCCCGCTCGACGATGGTCTTGCCCTCGTTCATGCTCAGCGTGTAATGCGAATTCGTCGCATCCGTCGCGAGCGTGTACGCACCCGCCCGAAGACCCTGGCGCGGCTGAAAGCCCGCAAAGACGGCGGAGTCGCGCGCGAACTTCGGCCACAGATACAGCGAGAGCTTGCGGACCACGTTGTCCATGATCGAAGAGCTCTTGATCAGATCCGCCCACGCGCCGGGAGAGACCAGCGGGTCGCCCTGGATGGGCCCCTGTGCGGCCGAGCCCATGCCCTGTCGCGCGACGTCCTGCGAGATCCAGACGGTGCCCTGAGTCTGGTAGGCGGGCGCCATGAACTGTGTGACGCCGAAGCCGATGCCCGTTCCCGCGAGGGCGACGAACAGAATGAGCCACTTGTAGCGCTTGAGCGCCGAGAAGTAGCGCGACCACGCAATTCCCGGTTCCTCCATTGGCGACTGCTGTGCCCAGGTAGGCTGATAGTTCTGCCCGTACGCGACCGCGGTGGGATCGCGCGGCGGCTCGACTGGAAGATTCGACGGAAATTGCGGAGCAGTCATCGAGGATTTTGGTAAGTAAGGTGACGCGCGGCCAATATGTGTGATCGGCCTCGTATCACGCCAACAGGGCGTGCTTTGGACGAGCAACTAACGCTGCCCGGGATGCAATATCAGGCCCAGCAAAAGA
>JAQBQC010000550.1 GCA_028287205.1 Gemmatimonadota bacterium | reverse complement strand
TCGTGGTGTCGGCCGCGGTGGAGGCGACGGAGGAGTCGCCGCCACACGCCATCAACGCCTGCGATACGACGACGCTCGCAGCCCCCTTGGCGGCGAGGCCGAGCATTTCGCGGCGACTCAGATCGGTACGAGGGAACAGCCGGCTGGTGAGACTGGATGAACGCATTGTGCTCCCGGACTCGAGGCAAAGACGGCGCAGCGGATACGGGCGCAGAATACCCGCATCGCCGCCGAAAAAACCGTCCGTTGTCACGAGTATCACCTGGACGTTCCGAACTGCACGCCACGACACGCCGGCGTCGCGGCTTGCGCGAGCACACAAGGTCCCGGCCCGCAAAGTCTCTGTTACAGTCGACTAGCGGTGCGTCCTCCACTTGGAGTTTCTTCCGTTTTTGTCCGTTCAATCCGTTCAATTCGTTTTATCAACTTGTTAGTGCCTGCATGGCGCAATCGCGAACCACTTTCGCGACTGCCGCCTGGAAGGTCGTAACAGTATGAGATACGACACAAACGGATCGAACGGACAAGAAACGGATGCGCTCCGACCGCAACATCGGGCTAGTCGAGGAGGCCCTGACACACTTCGTCAGCGGCGCGTTGTACCAACTCAGGTCGCTAGGCGCGCAGCCGCGAGGCGACGACCTCCGAGATGTCGAGCACGGGTACGTCGCTGCCCTTGGCCTTCACGCCGTCGCTGATCATCGTCATGCAGAAGGGGCATGCCACCGCGAGCGTGTCCGCTCCCGTCGCGAGCAGCTGCTCAGCGCGCTCGACGTTGATGCGCTTCCCCTGCGTCTCTTCCATGAACATGCGGCCACCACCCGCGCCGCAGCACATGCCGCGATCGCGCGTGCGCGCAGGCTCGACCATCGTCACGATCGGCAGCGCGCGGCGAAGCGTTTCGCGCGGCGCATCGTACACATCGTTGTAGCGGCCAAGGTAGCAGCTGTCGTGATAGGCCATCGTGAGCGTCTTGCCGGCGTCCGTGTCGAATGGCACGCGGCCCGCCTCGAGCAGCCGCTCGATGTACGTCGAGTGGTGGATCACCTCGTAGTTGCCGCCAAGCTGCGGATACTCGTTGCCGATCTGGTGGAAACAGTGGGGGCAGAAGGTGACGATCGTCTTCACGTCGTAGCGCGTGAGCGTCTCGATGTTCTGCTTCGCGAGCGTCTGGTAGAGATACTCGTTGCCCATGCGGCGAGCGGGATCACCGTTGCACGTCTCTTCCTGGCCGAGTATCGCGAACGGCACGCCGGCCGCCTGGAGAATTCGCGCGAATGCGACACTGATCTTCTTCGACCGATCGTCGAACGACCCCATGCAGCCCACCCAGAACAGAATCTCGGGCTGCTCGCCGCGCTCCAGCAGCTCGGCCATCGTCGGGATGTCGAGCCCTTCCGCCCACTTCGCGCGATCGTCGGGCCGGAACGCCCACGGTGATCCGTTCCGCTCCATCGATTCGAACGTCGGCAGCACCTCGGGCGGAAAGCGCGACTCCATGAGCACGAGGTTGCGCCGCATGTCGATGATGTGGTCGAGATGCTCGATGCCAACCGGGCACTCCTGAATGCACGCGCGGCACGTGGTGCACTGCCAGAGCTCTTCCTCGGTGACGAAGTTGTCGAGCAGCCGGTGCTCGAGAATGGCCGCGTCGCTCATGCTCCCTTCGTCGCCCTCGCCGTGCACCAGCGCGTGGTGCGCGAGCTCCGAGCGATCGCCCACGAGCAGCGGCGCCTTCTCCATGAGCCGCCGACGCGTGTCGATAATGATCTTGCGCGGGCTCAGCACCTTGCCCGTGATGTGCGCTGGGCATGCGTCGGTGCAGCGGCCGCACTCGGTGCAGGTGTAGCCATCGAGCAGATCCTTCCACGTCATCTGATCGACGTCGGCCGCGCCGAACTGCTCGACGTTCTCCGCCTCGAGATCGAGAAAGCGAATCACGCCTTTCGGCCCGGGCCCCTGCGCGTTCGAGAGGTAGACGTTCGGAATCGACGAAACGATGTGCAGATGCTTCGAGTACGGCAGATAGTTCAGAAACGCCAGCACGAGCAGCGCATGCGTCCACCAGAACACGGCATGCGCGACAGTCAGCACGCCCACGGGCAGCCCCGCGAGCGGCATCGAGAGCGCCAGCGAGAGCACCTTCGCGCGCGTGATCGAATCGGGCTCGAGCGCGAGCTCCACCGCGTTGACGGCGAACATCGTGATCATGAGCCCGCCGATCGCGCCGAGGATGAGATACGCATCGCTGTGCTCGAGCTTGTCGCCCTCGAGCCGCGGCGGATGCATCACGAGCCTGCGATAGAAGGCGAATGCGATGGCCGCCAGCACGAGCACGCCGAACACGTCCTGCGATATCGAATAGAAGCTGTAGAGCGGCGCGGGCAGGAACGCGAAGGAGAATGCAGGGAAGCTTCCGTGGAGCAGAAGCTCGATCGTTCCCGCGGTGAGCACGCAGAATCCCCAGAAGATCAGCGCGTGCATCGGACCGGCAACGGGATCGCGCAGAATCTTCTTCTGCAGGAAAGCGATCGTGATCACGTTCTTCAAACGCACGAGCGGATCGTTGCCGC
>JAQBQC010000532.1 GCA_028287205.1 Gemmatimonadota bacterium | reverse complement strand
CGGAGCTTGCCGGTGTCGAGCGGAAAGGGACCGGCGAGCAGCCATGAGCTGATGGGTGCGTCGCACGAGCCGGAGGCCGCGGGTGCGGCGTGCTCGCAGCCTGCGAGCAGGATCGCGAGCACTGACGCCGCGGCCCGCGATCCCCTACGCACAGTGCAATCCGACGCCGATCCGGATCGTGCGCCGGCGAGCACGGGTCAAGGCGCGGAGCTCTTTCCGGTAAAATCCGCGATTTCGTTTTCCATGAGCATGTAGTCGTAGTTGCCGTCGCCGTTTCCGCGGCACGGGAGCGCGGCGCCCGGTGTGCCGGCCTTCGCGCTGGGCGAAACACCCGAAGTCGGATTGCCGTCGCGCTTGATCCAGAACTTCACGCGATGTGGTCCCTGTACGGAGCGAGGCGCATCGTAGTTCGCACCCACGCACGCGCCCTCCTGGAAGGTCGTCAGCGCGGTGTCGAGCGCGAGCTCGCCATGCGCATCCGACGTATGGCTCGCGACGGAGTAGATTGCGTCGTCGGCCTGTATCTCGAGCAGATAGCGACGAAGCGGCTGCAGGCCGTACGCTCGCAGGGTGAACTGCAGCGCGGGACCGGAGTGTGCATACCAGACGACGCCGGTCGCCCCGCCGGCCGCGCGCGGCACGGGCCGGAATGCGGCATCCTTCTGCGCGAGCGTCACACGCGACATCCCATTTCCCGACTGCACGGTCTCCGTTGGATCGTATGACGAACGCACGAAGATGAACCAGAACAGCGCGGCAGAGAGCGCGACGATCCGCACAGGATCGAACCGCGTCGTGGTGGGCGGGGCCGGAAGAGACTCGTTATTGGTGCTCGCATTCGTCGGTGTGGCCATCGCTATCCGGCTGCACGGCTTGTCTGCCGCGAATCTGTGGCTCGATGAAGCGAATTCGTGGCAGGTCGCGAGCTACCCATGGTCGAAGCTGATCGGCGAGCTGCGTGGAAGTCCGGTCGGTCCACTTTATTTTGTACTCCTCAAGCTATGGATTTCCGCGCTCGGCGATTCCGCCTTCGCCCTTCGCGCATTTTCCGTGCTGGCGAGCATCGCGTTGATACCCGCCGTATATGCGGTGGGTGCGAAGCTGCTCTCGCGCCGCGCGGGAGTGCTCGCCGCGGCGCTCATCGCGCTCTCGCCGCTCGAGCTGTACTTCGCGCAGGAAGCGCGCATGTACATGCTCACGTCGCTCGTGGCACTGCTCACGCTCTGGGCGTACGCGAGCTGGCGAGGCGTCGCCCTCGCATCGGTCGACCCGGTGCCGGGGACGACGCCCGCCTCCGGGTCGCGCTCGCAGCTGTGGCCCCTCGTCTGGTACACGATCGCGGCGATCATCCTCCTCTTCACGCATCCCGTGGCGGGAACGCTGCTGGTCGCTGTGAATCTCGATGCGCTCGTGCTCTGGTGGAAGTCGCGCACGCACCATGATGGTGCAACGGCGAGCCGCGTGCGACGATTGGCCATCTCGTGGATCGCGGCGCAGGCTGTCATTGGTGCGGTGCTCCTGCTCTACCTCGCGTTCCTGCGGCTCGACACCGCCGCCTCGTCACAGGCATGGCGCTCCGGTCTCGGCTTCGAGCGCGCGCTGCGCGCGGCGATGATGCTGCCATTCGGCGCGATCGGCGGGCAGCGCTACTACCCCACCGATTTCTGGTTCGCGTTCAACGACCTGCTCGAACGTCGCGGGGCGTTCGCGCGATTCCTGACGTTGCTGGTCATCCAGCCGCTCGCATTGCTCGTGATCGTGGTTGCTGGCGACGCCGCGATACGCGAGCGGTCGAGAGAGCGCCAGAACCCGGCCGACACGCCGGCCGAGAAGGGCGGACGCCGGCTGCTGCTGTTCGCGCTGATCATCCCCCTCGTATTCGCCGTTCTCATCTCCATCACGCGCTCGCTCGAGACCGAGCGCTACTTCCTCTTCGTCGTTCCGTTCTTCTTTCTCCTGCTCGCCGACGGGCTCGTGGCCCTCCCTCCGAAGCCGCGGTACGTGGCTCTCGCGGTGCTCGGTGCCGGCATGCTCCTCGGCACACGCTCCACGAAGGCGGCAGTCTCGCGCGACAGTGACTACCGGTCCACCGCTGCGCTCATCGAGCACGACCACCAGCGCGGCGACCGCGTGATGATCCAGCCGCGCGAGATGAACGCCCCGCTCCGATTCTATCTCCGCGCAACGGGCATCCCGGTGATCGGTATCGCCGCGGATGCATCCGCGGGCCGCGAGCTCGCGGCCCGCCCACCCGGGCGCACGTGGGTGGTCATCGACTATCGCTCGCCGCTCTACGCGCTTTCGCCGCAGGAGCTCGCAGCCGCGCTGCGCACGCCGCTCGTGCAGGAGTCCTACACCTCGGACACGAGCGTGGGCGTGCGCATCGCCCTCGTGGACACTCGAAACAAATAGCCTACGGCGCGACCGCTACGGAGTCCGCGGATCGCAGCACGTAATCGAAGTTCCCGTCGCCGTTGCCACCGCACGGCAGCGCGCTGCGCGAGCCGAGCAGATCGTTCGTGCTCGTGCCGCTCGCGGAACCATCGCTTTTGAGCGCCACTCGCAATGTGCGCGCGGACTCGAGCGACCGCCGCGATGGATCCTCCGCGCCCACGCATTGGCGGTTCATGAGCGCGGTCTCCACGCCGTGCGCGCCGAGCGTGCCAATGTCGTCCGACCGGCGGCTCGCCACCGCGTACTCCTTTCCATCAGCGGCGGTGAGCACGATCCGATAGGCGCGCGCGGGAACCAGATCGGTGGCGAACAGATACCAGTCGATCGCGCCATCGACCACGAGATAGTTGAACGTACCCACCGGCGCGCTTTGCGTGCGCGGGTCGGTGGCAGCGAGTGTGATCGTGTTGTAGCCGGTGAGATCGGGCACGATCGTCACCGACTGCGGGGTCTGCACATCGGACTCATTGCTGCATGCTGCCGCTCCAAGCGCCAGCAGAGCAATGAGCGCCACGTGCCGTACCACTGCTACCGCTCCGACATCGCGGACATCGCCGGCGCGCGCATGGGCTCGGGCGAGATCGCCTCTGCAATTTCCTCGACGTGATGCACATTCGGACGCTTGATCCACGACACGCAGCCGAGTCCATGGTGAATCGAGTAACCGGCCACGAGCCAGTATCCTGCGCCGAAGAGAATCAGGAACGGCGTGGCGCCATACTCGTGCGACACGATGGCGTAGCCGAGTCCAGCGCTCGTGTACACCGCCATCGCGAGCTCGAAGAACACGGTACCGCTGAAACGGCTCCGGTACTTGAGCTGCTGCCAGCGCTGCCCGCGGCGCGTGAGATCGTATTTCGGTGTGCGAATGAATCCCGACTTGATCCCCAGCCACGCCTCGATCGCTGCCTTCGCGTTGTTGACGCTCAACCCGATCGACTGCGCGAGAAAGGCCGGGAAGTAGACCATGCGCTTCAGCCAATCCCTGTGCAGCGCTCGCTCCGCCTCGGCGTGATACGAGTAGGTGCCGAACAGCGAGAAAATGAAGTAGGCCGAGATGGGCCAGGCAATGCGAATGTGGTTGTGGTGCGCGATGACGACGACCAGCGGATTGATGATGCCGACGAGCAGCAGAATCGGGTACGTGCTGTTGGAGAGCAGGTGCAGCGCGCCCTGCAGCTTGAGCCACGGAGTGAGATTCGAGCGCATGAGCGCCGGAAGCATCTTCTTCGCGGTCTCCTGCGTCCCCTTGGTCCAGCGGAACTGCTGGGCCTTGAGGCCGTGCACGTCTGCCGGCAGCTCGGACGGGCACACCACGCTCGGCACATACTCGATGCGCCATCCCGCGAGCTGGGCGCGGTAGCTGAGGTCGAGATCTTCCGTGATCGTGTCGTGCTGACAGCCGCCGGCTTCCTCGATGCATCGCGCGCGCAGGAGCGTGCCGGTGCCGTTGAAGCCGAGGAGCAGGCCGCCGAATGAGCGGCCGGTCTGCTCGATTGCGAACTGGGCATCGAGGCCCATCACGGTCGCACGCGTGAGCGTCGAGTACTCCTCGTTGAGATATCCCCACCGGCCCTGCGCGATTCCGACCTTCTGGTCGCGCATGTACGGAACCATGGCACGCAGGAAATTAGGCGGGATGACGAAGTCGGCGTCGAAGAGCGCGATGAATTCCGCACTGGTGTGATTCAGGCCGTTGGCGAGCGCTCCGCTTTTGAAGCCCTCCCGGTCGTCGCGATGGATGTGCGTGATGTCGAAGCCCTGCGCGCGATACCGGCCGACGAGCGAGCGCGCGAGCTCCACGGTGTCGTCGGTGGAGTCGTCGAGGACCTGGATGGACAGCAGGTCGCGCGGATAGTCGAGCTCGGTCGCCGATCGCAGGAGTCGCCCGAGCACATAACGCTCATTGTAGATCGGCAGCTGGACGACGACGCGCGGAAGCTCGCTCTCACCCAGGGCCGGCGGATGATCGAGCCAGCGAGAGCGGCTCCGACGATACAACGATACGAGTACGTAGCGATTGAGGCTGACGAGGGACAGCAGCAGTAGCGCGATACCGTAGATGACCAGAGCTGTACGAGGAATCATTTGCTCGACGGCGGAAGGATGACCGAGCGCGGCAGGAGCCTCGATCGGAGAGATTCGCACGACGAAAAACCGTATTGCACATGGCGAGCCCAAAAATTAGGAACTGCAGGTGCCCCTAACGGTCGGAAGGAAAAATTTCTTGATGTCCGAGACGCTACGAATGTTCCTGCCGCAGATTGGACGAGTCCGTCAAACACTGGTTGTTCGCGAGCCCTAACCGAGAGAAACCCTGGCTGCGACCGCCGCGTCACCGTTCGCGCAAAAAAAATGTGCGCTCACTTCGGCGCCGGTGTCCTTCGCTTGTACCCTCGACCGAGCCTCCGTTCCGTCGCGTTCGTTCGCGAAACACGCAATGTGGCCTGCGTCACGTTCGCAGCTTACACGAGCCTTACACGATTTGAAGCACAACAGCCTCGTGCGCTGTTCGACGACGAAAGGGTCGGCTGCAAACAACTCGCCATGTGCTGCGCGAACGATGGCTCAGGCTCCCTTCATCAACGCGATGCGCGGATTCCGGTTCCTGCGCGCGCTCGACATCGAGCACGCATCGCGCGAACGAATGAGCGCGCGAATCGAGTCGCGCATCATCTCGCGTATCATCGAGATCGACCGAAGAAACGATGCGTGCGCGATGTCGATGCGCGTGCGGTGGTCGCGATATTCGTGCTCCGTTTTGATGCTTGCCGCGGGAGAAATCGCCCGATGCAGGGCGCCTGCACCCGGCGGTCGATGGCCCGTTACGGGGGAAAAACACGTTCGTCACGGGCGTCACAGTCGTCTCGCCCTATTGCATCCTTCGCGGCTGTCTATACCTTCCGCCTTCGACGGACCCGTTCCCGCACGAATGAACGAGATCCTTTCACCACTCCGGAGAATCCTCGATGGCTACAAAAAAGAAGAGCAGTGCGAAGAAGTCGGGCGCGAAGAAGGCGACCAAGAAAAAGACGGTGAAGAAGGCAACGAAGAAGGCAGCGCCGAAGAAGAAGCGCACGCCCAACGCCGCGTTCATGAAGCCGATGCAGCCGGATGAGGCGCTCAGCGCGGTCGTCGGCTCGGGCCCGCTCCCCCGCACCGAGATCACGAAGAAGCTCTGGCAGTACATCAAGCGGAACGGTCTGCAGGATGCGAAGGTGCGTCGCAACATCAACGCCGATGACAAGCTCGGAAAGGTGTTCGGCGGCAAGAAGCAGGTCTCGATGTTCGAGATGACGAAGCTCGTCAACAAGCACATCAAGTAACTCTCGCGCGTCGCGAGCATAGGTGGAGGGGGCGCTCTCGATCCGGGGCGCCCCCTCGCTGCATCCCGTGGGAGGGCTTGTGTACTGCCCATCCCAACCGGGAATATCGAAGGTCCCCCCGAACGCGTCCCCTCAGCTCTCAGTGCAGTGGCAGCCAAGAAGCGCAGCAGCAGCTCACCCTCGAAAAAATCCGTCGTGGCCAACGCGAGATCATCGCGCGGGCCGCGCGAGCCACTGTTCTCGCGCGCATCGCTGACGTCGCTCGCCAGCGCGGTCGCGATCTTTCTCTTCATCCGCGTCTTCCTGATCGCGGCGTATCACATCCCGTCGGAGAGCATGGAGCCGACGCTCCTGGTCGGCGACTTTCTGTTCGTCGATGAGCTGTCGTATGGAGCACACATTCCCTTCACCAACCTCAAGGTTCCGGGCTTCACCTCGCCCAAGCGCGGCAGCATCGTCGTCTACGAGTCGCCGCCACAGCGCTGCATCCCGAACACGTCGTGCGTCTTCGACCCGAACGACTCCACGCCGGTCGTGGTGAAGCGCGCCGTCGCCATCGCGGGCGACACGGTGTACATGCGGCAGGGAATGCTCTACGTGAACGGCATCGCGCAGCGGCAGGGCTTCGGTGCCGGCGCGCAGCCGCTCGCGCAGGACGATTCCTCGCCGTACTATGCCTGGCAGCATCGCTTCGAGGTGAAGGGCTCGCGCTTCGGCCCTCCGCCCGCAACGCCCACGCACGACAACTGGGGACCGCTGCTCGTCCCGCCCAGGCACCTCATGAGCATGGGCGACAATCGCTATCAGTCCGTGGACGGCCGCTACTACGGCTTCGCTCCACTCGCGAACGTGCGCGGCCGCCCGCTCTTCATCTACTTCTCGTTCGACACGCAGGACTGGAAGCTCCGCTTCGATCGCTTCTTCTCGATCATCCGCTAGCCCTCCCACCCACTCCGTCTCGATGACAGCAGCCGCGCCACCGACACGCACGGCGCCACCGAAGCGCACGTTGCTGCGCGATCTGACCCTGTTCGGAACGGTCGCGCTGGTGGCGGGCAACATGCTCGGGACATCGCTCTACACGCTTCCGGCATCGGTGGCCGCCGTGGCGGGGCCGATAGGCATCGTGTCGTGGGTCATCACCGCGGCGGGCTTTCTGCTCCTCGCGCTGCTCTACTCGGAGCTCGGCCCACGCTACCCACGCACCGGCGGCCCCTACGTCTTCGCCCGCGAGGCATTCGGCGAGTTTGCGGGCTTTCAGACGGTGTGGATGTACTGGCTCAGCGCCGTCGTCGGCAACGCCGCCATCGTGACCGGTGCGATCGGCTACGCCGTCGCCTTCTCGCC
>JAQBQC010000487.1 GCA_028287205.1 Gemmatimonadota bacterium | reverse complement strand
GCTCGACGGCCTCGTGAGCCGCATCGTCCGACGGCAGCATATCGGCATCGAGCGTGATCTGGAGCTCGCGCCCGCGCTTCTTCGCGCGGCGCCGGCGCGTATAGTCGATCACGAGTCCTCGCATGGCGCGTGATGCGTAGCCGAGGAAGCGCGCCTGATCGGGGTACTCCACCCCCGCGCGTCCGACCATGTTGAGATAGGCCTCGTGGAGAAGGGTCGTCGGCCCGAGTGTCAGCGACGATCCCGCGCGACGCAGGCTGCCCTCCGCGACGCGATGCAGCTCGGCGTACAACATCCCGAACAGCGCATCGGCCGCCACTGGATCCGATCGGTCGGCTCGTTCGATGAGTGCGTGGATGTCGGTCTCCACGTGCCTCCGCATTCCATAGTAGTAAGTCGATGAGGCGCGACATACGGACGGAGTCATTGCGCCAGCGACGCCGATCGAAGCTACGCGCGGGAGCCGCGAAGGCCAGAGGTGCGACCGCCTATTCGGCGCGAGCGGCGCGTGGTCGAGCGTCGACCACCCGCGGTACGCGGCCCGATCCCGTGCCGGATCGCAGCTGATCCACGATCGCACCGAGCCGCTTTCGCTCTCCCGCCGCGAGCATGCGCCGCGCGATAGTGCGCAGAAGGTTCTGAACCTCGAGGATTTGCGCGCGCTGTTCGTACGCGGCAACGACGCGAGGCGGCGGTGCTGTGGGATGACATGATCAAGGGGCAGCTTCCCGAACGTGTGGGGCAATGCGTCGTCGGGTACGACTGCTGAGGTAAGGGCCGGCGCCAATCACGGCGCCGGCCTTCACCTCGTTCGTCTACTTTTTCTCCGACTGCCCTTGCTTCGCGCGCTGCTTCGGATCGGGCACGACACCGAGTGCCGACGCGAGATCGATCTGATGATCCTGCTCCTGCCTGATGAGCTCCTGGAGCACTTCCGCGAGAGCGAACTCACCCAGCTCTTCCGCCTGCCTGATGCGCTGCCGGTAGTGGTCTATCGTATCGTCCTCGGCGCGCAGGTCCGCCCATAGCATCGCCTCGTTGTCCTCGGAGACCTCGACTGCAGCAGGCGTGTGCACTGGATATGCGCCGTAGTAGTCGATCTGCCGCGCGATCGCGAGTGCGTGATCGAGCTCCTCGTGCGCATGCTTCTCGAGCTCGCCTGCAATGTTCTGAAAGCGCGCGGTGTCCAGCTTCTGACTGAAGATCACATACTGGATGATCGCCTTGTATTCGCGAGCGAGATCCTGTTGAAGCCCTTCAACGAGCTGATCGCGTGTCGCCGGGCCGGATGAGCCCTTCGAGGCGGGCGCGGAGTCTTGCTGTGCCATGTTCGGTCTCTAGCGTATGAATGTGAAATCGGACATCGTGCTTTTCTCAATGAACGCAGGAAACTGGCCATTGCGCGAGGGGGGATGAGCTACCCGAAGGATGAGATGACGCCGCCACCGGCCGCCATCGATGATGCGAAGTCGTTCGAGATCGCTCGGCTGTGGGTGGCGCGCGACGCGCAGCATGTGGCGCTCAGAACCGATGTGTGGCCGGACCCGGCCGCTTGGGGAATCGTGCTCGCCGATCTCGCACGACACGTCGCGCTCGCCTATCATCGCACGGGTGATCACGATGTCGAGGATGCCCTCGAGCGCGTGCTCGCCGGCTTCCACGCGGAGCTCGAATCTCCAACAGATTCACCAGATGGGGGAATTGCATGAGTGAGCAGAGCAGCGCGGTGCCAATCGCGAAGATATCGCTCGCCGAGAAGTTCGCGGCCATCGATGATCAGTGGAATCCGAGAGTCGTCGGCGAGCTGAATGGGCAGCACGTGAAGCTCGTGAAGTTCATCGGCGCGTTCGTGTGGCATCACCATGAAAAGGAGGACGAGCTTTTCATGGTCCATCGTGGCTCCTTTCGCATGGAGTTCCGAGATCGCGCCGTCGAGCTGGCGCCGGGCGACATTCTCATTGTGCCGCGCGGCGTCGAGCATCGGCCGGTTGCCGAAAAGGAGGTCGAGGTCCTGATGTTCGAGCCGGCGACTACGCTCAACACCGGAAACGTCGTGAACGAGAGGACCGTTTGGAAACCGAAGAATCTCTAGGCACGTCTCGGATGCATCCGCGCATCGAGGAGCTCATCGAGCATCTCTCGAAGCATCGGCGCGGCGTTCACGAAGCCGTGGCTTCCGTTCCGCCGGAGTTGCGCGATCGGAAGCCTGCTCCGGATCGATGGTCGGTCGCGGAAGTGATGGAGCATCTCTCGATGATCGAGCAGGGAGTCGCGGCGCTGCTGACGATGCACGTGACGACCGCGAGGGCGAATGGCGTCGGCCCCGATCCCGACTCGAGCTCCGTCGTCGCCAGCTACGCGAATGCGGATGCGCTCGTCGATCGCACCACGAAAATCTCGGCGCCCAGGCGGGTGCTCCCCACGGGCACGATGGACGCGGCGGCGGGAACGGGAGCACTCGTGCAGGCGCACGCGGCGATGGTCTCCTCGTTGCAGAACGCAGACGGGGTGTGTCTCGAGAATCTGATGCATCCACACCCGGTGCTTGGGTCGCTGAACATGTATCACTGGGTCGTGGCGCTCGGGCTGCACGATCAGCGTCATGCCGCACAGATCCGCGAGATCGGTCAGTCGCTTGCGGCCAGCTAGCGTGACACCAGCTCACGGCAGAAGGATGAGTTGGCGGTACGTGTCTCTCACTCTTCAGGAGCTCACATGCGTCCACTCGGAATCATCGGCGTGATCCTCATCATCGCGGGCGTCGTCGTGCTGGCGATGAGAGGGATCAGCTACACGAAGGATCGCGACGCCGTCAAGATCGGAGGGGTCGAGCTGGCGAAGGAAGACCGCGGCTTCGTCCCGCCAGTAGCGGGAATCGTGGCGATCGTGGCGGGTATCGCGCTCGTGGCTGCGGG
>JAQBQC010000464.1 GCA_028287205.1 Gemmatimonadota bacterium | reverse complement strand
GTGGAGTGGATTCAATGTCCGAGAGTGAACGCACCCGGCAGCTTCGCCGGCACGATGAGCGACTCGCCGAGCTCCGGGGGTTGCTTTGACTTGGATACCAGGCGCGTTACGCTGAGTACACGCGAAGCGCAGATGGGCGAGCTCAAATTCTGGGACGTGCCCGATCGCGCGCGCGAGGTGATTCAGGAAGTCAACACACTTAAAAACTGGATCGAGCCCTTCGACAGGCTCGAGGCGAAGCTCCGCGAGATGTCGGAGCTCGATGAGCTGCTCAACGCCGAGTACGATGACGGGCTCTCGGACGAGCTGGATCGCGAGCTCGCGAGCTTCGATGAGCAGCTCACCAGCTTCGAGCTCCGCTCGATGCTGCAGGGGCCGGACGATCACCGCAACGCGATGGTCGAGATCAGCGCCGGCGCTGGCGGCTCCGAGGCGCAGGATTGGGCCGCGATGCTGCTCCGCATGTACACCCGCTGGGCCGAGCGTCGCGGCTTCGCTGTCGAGGTGCTCGACGTGAGCGAGGGCGAAGAGGCGGGGATCAAGGGCGCGATGGTCGAGATCCGCGGGCAGTACGCGTACGGCTTTCTGCGCTCGGAGGCGGGCGTGCATCGGCTCGTGCGCATCTCGCCCTTCGACTCGCAGTCGCGTCGCCACACGAGCTTCGCGTCGGTCTTCGTCTATCCCGATGTTGATGAGGAGATCAACATAGAAGTGCGCGACGAGGATATTCGCATGGACGTGTTTCGCGCGTCCGGAGCGGGCGGGCAGCACGTCAACAAGACCAGCTCCGCGGTGCGGCTCACGCACATCCCGTCGGGGATCGTCACGAGCTGCCAGCAGCAGCGCTCACAGCACAAGAACAAGGAGACCGCGCTCAAGATGCTGAAGAACGCGCTCTATCAGCGCGAGGTCGAGGAGCGCGAGCGCAAGAAGGCCGAGATCGACTCGGCGAAGACCGATGTGTCGTTCGGCAATCAGATCCGGAGCTACGTGTTCCAGCCGTACACGATGGTCAACGATCACCGCTCGGAGCTCAAGATCTCCGATGTGGCGAAGGTCATGGACGGCGCGATCGATCCATTCATCGAGGCGTACCTCAAGCGCGCGGGCGCGCCGGGAGCAAGCGCCGCGTGAGCACCGACGAGCTGAACTTCGTGCTCAAGGCGCGGCGCGAGAAGCACGACGCGCTGATCGAGCGCGGCATCGCGCCCTACGCCTACGGCTTCAAGCGCACGCACACCGCCGCTGCCGCGATCGCCGCGCTCGGCGATGCCGACGAAGGTGAGAGCGTGCGCGTTGCCGGGCGGATCGTCGCCTGGCGCGGGCAGGGGAAGACGAGCTTCGCACATCTCGCCGATGACTCGGGCCGGATTCAGCTCTACTTTCGCAAGGACGAGCTTGGAGAGGAGCTGTTCGAGACACTCAAGCTCTTCGACATCGGCGACGTGATCGGTGTGTCGGGCGCGCTCTTCCGCACGAAGACGGGCGAGACCACGGTGCGCGTGGCGAGCGCGGAGATGCTCGCCAAGTCGCTGCGGCCGCTCCCGTTCGGAAAGGAGGAGGTCGTCGATGGCGTGGTCGTGCGACACTCCGGCTTCAGCGATCCGGAGCAGCGCTACCGGCAGCGCGCCGTGGATCTCGCGGTGCATCCGGAGGTGCGCGCGTCGTTCGTCGCGCGCTCGAGGATGGTCAGCGCGCTGCGCGCCTTTCTCGACGCGCGCGGATTTCTCGAGGTCGAGACGCCGGTGCTGCAGCCGCTGTATGGCGGCGCGGCCGCACGTCCGTTCACGACGCATCACAACGCGCTCGACATTCCGCTCTATCTCCGCATCGCCGACGAGCTCTATCTCAAGCGGCTCGTCGTCGGCGGCTTCGATGCGGTGTACGAGATCGGGCACGACTTCCGGAACGAGGGTGTGGATCGCACGCACAACCCCGAGTTCACGATGCTCGAGTGGTATCAGGCGTACGCGGACTACACGGACATGATGCTGCTCGTGGAGCAGCTGCTCGTCGCGGCGGCGGACAGCGTGCGCAATCATGCCGCGTACACGGCCGCGGTGCCGGTGCTCGAGCCGCCGTTCCCCCGCATCCAGTGGGTCGAGTCGCTGAACGCGGCGCTCGAGGCCGACGTGCTCGCGATGAGCGACGCCGAGCTCAGAAAGGCTGCCGTGCGTGCCGACGTCGCAAAGGCGGACACGCTCTCGCGTCCGAAGCTGCTCGACGAGCTCTTTCAGGCGCACGTTGAGCGCACGCTGCACAACCCCACCTTCGTCGTCGACTACCCGATGGAGCTGTCGCCGCTCGCGAAGCCGAAGCGCGGCGCGCCGGAGCTCACCGAACGCTTCGAGCTCTTCGCTGGAGGCAAGGAGCTCGCGAATGCGTTCAGCGAGCTGAATGATCCGCTCGATCAGCGGCGCCGGTTCGAGGCGCAGGCCCGGCTGCGCGCGGCGGGCGATGAGGAGGCGTCGGGCATTGACGAGGACTATCTGCGCGCGATGGAGCACGGGATGCCGCCGATGGGCGGCGTGGGCATCGGCGTCGACAGGCTGTTCATGTATCTCTCGGGTATATCACACATACGCGATGTGATCCTCTTTCCCACGATGCGACCCGAATGAGCCGTCTCGAGCTCTCGATTGCCTGGCGCTATCTGCGCAGCCGCGGCAGCGCGCGCCTCTTCTCCTTCATCAGCGTCATCGCCATCGGCGGTGTGCTGGTGGGCGTGAGCGCGCTCATCGTCATCAATGGCGTGATGACGGGGATGCAGACGGATCTGCGCGAGAAGATTCTCGTGGGCAGCCCCGATCTCCGCGTGCTCACCTTCGGCGACGATCTCGTGCTCAAGGATTGGCAGCCGACGCTTGCGCGCGTGCAGCACAACCCGCGCGTCGTCGCCGCCGCGCCGTTCGTGCTCACGCAGGGCCTTGCGACCGCGAACGGGCACTCGTACGCCGAGGGTGTGTTCGTGGAGGGAATCCCGCCCGCGGGGCCGGGCGTGTCCGACGTCACGACGATTCGCAAGCACGCGTCCACCGGCGACTTTCGCTTCGCCTCGGCAGATGGCCAGCTTCGCGGCGCCGTGCTCGGAAAGCGCCTGGCCGAGCGGCTCAACGTGTTTCGGGGGAGCAAGCTGACGCTCGTGTCGCCCGCCGGCGTGAAGTTCAATGCGGCCGTCGGCAGCTACGTGCCGCGCGTCTACCAGTTCGAGGTGACGGGGGTATTCGAGACCGGGATGTACGAATACGATAACTCGTACATCTACGTCGATCTCGATCGGGCGAAGGAGTTCGCGGGATTGGGCGAAGCGGTCACCGGGATCGAGGCGCGAACGACGAATCGATGGGAAGCCGGCGATGTCGCGCGGCAGCTCTCCGACTCGCTCGGCTATCCCTACCGTGTGCTGGATTGGCAGGAAGTGAACTCGCAGCTCTTCCAGGCGCTCAAGCTCGAGAAGCTCGCGATGCGCGTGATCCTTCTGCTGATCGTGCTCGTGGCGGCGTTCAACATCGTCAGCACGCTCACGATGGTGGTGAAGGACAAGACGCGGGAGATCGGCATTCTCAAGGCGATGGGGCTCCCCGCGCGCTCGGTGCGGAAGATCTTCCTCGCGCAGGGGCTCGTCATCGGCATCGTGGGCACCGCGGTGGGTGTCGGCATCGGCGTGACGGCGGGGATCTCCATCGATCGCGGGCAGCTCATCCCGCTCGATCCGACCGTCTACTTCATCGATCACCTTCCCGTAACGATCCAGGTCGCCGATGTGATGTGGATCGTGGGTGCGAGCATCATCATCGCGGCCCTCGCCACGCTCTATCCGGCGATGCAGGCGGCGCGCCTCTTTCCCGTCGAGGCGATCCGACACGAATGAATGTCATCGAGGCGCGGGAACTGTCGAAGTCGTACATCGGCGGCGATGGAGGAAGAGTCGATGTGCTCAATGGGGTGAGCCTCGACGTGCGGCAGGGCGAGATGATCGCGGTCGTGGGCGCGAGCGGCGCGGGGAAGAGCACACTCCTCCACATTCTCGGCGCCCTCGATCGACCCACGCAGGGCAAGGTCACGCTCGACGGACAATCGCTGAGCGCGCTCGGCGACGAACAGCTGTCCAAATTGCGGAACATTAAGGTCGGATTTGTTTTTCAGTTTCATCACCTCTTGCGCGAGTTCTCCGCGCTGGAGAATGTGATGATGCCGCTGCGGATTTCCGGCTGGGACGCGCCGCGGGCACGGGCGAGAGCGCAGGACATGCTCGCGCGCGTCGGGCTGAGCGCGCGAAGCACGCATCGGCCCTCGGAAATGTCGGGAGGCGAGCAGCAGCGCACCGCGGTGGCCCGCGCGCTGGCCGTCGATCCCGTGGTCGTGCTCGCGGATGAGCCGTCCGGGAATCTGGATCACGCGAACGCCGAGCGGCTGCACGAGCAGTTCACGCAGCTCGTGCGAGACCTCAACATCGCGATGGTCGTCGTCACTCATAACAAGGCGCTCGCCGCGCGCGCGGATCGTGCGTTGCTACTGGAAGATGGCAGATTGCAGGAAACAGATGTGCGGGAGGTGCTTGCCTGATGTTGTGTGATAGCTGCAAGGAGCGCGATGCGGTGGTTCAGGTCACTCAGGTGACCGACCCACCGGTACGTCAGCTCAACCTGTGCGAAAAGTGCGCAGCGGAGCGCGGCATTGAGACGCACGTCACGATGCCGAAGCAGCCGCTCGCCGACTTCATCCAGGCGGTCCAGCAGAAGCAGCTACTCGCCGGCAGCGAGAGCTGGCGCTGCACCTTCTGTAACTCGACGCTGCGCGATTTCCGGAACACGAGCCGCCTGGGCTGCGCTTATTGCTATGGGGCCTTCGAGGTGAAGCTCCGGGACCTGCTCCGCGGGGTGCACGGAACGTCGAAGCACCAGGGGAAGCGCTATCATCCGCCCGCCCAGGCTGTGGAGGAAGGGGCGTCGGTCGCGACGGAGCTTCGGACGAGGCTGCGCCGGGCGGTGGAGCAGGAGCAGTTCGAGGAGGCGGCGAAGTTGCGGGACCAGCTCAAGGTGATGGAGTGACGCTCGATCTGTCGTTGCTGCCCGATGGGGGTGTGAACTGGCTCGACGCCTCGGGGGATCACGCGGGGATCGTGCTCTCCACCCGGGTGCGCCTGGCGCGGAACCTGGAGGGCTTTGCCTTTCCGGGTCGGGCGAGGGACGGCGAGCGTCTGAGGATCCTCGCGCGCGTGCGCGAGGCCGTGGAGGGCTCGCCACACCTGCGCCGGAACCTGCTGGTGCGGGTGGATGAGCTCGGCTCGGACGACCGCCTGCTGTTGCATGAGCGCCACCTCATTAGCAAGGAGCTGGCGGGGCTCGACACACAGCACCCGGTTCGAAGCGGTGCCGCCGTGTTTCTCGGCGACGGAATAGGCGTCATGGTTAATGAAGAGGATCATCTGCGCCTGCAGACGCTGCGGTCGGGTTTCAACCTCGCCGATGCGTTCGCGGACATGCAGCGGATCGACGAGGAGTTGGGCGAGCGTATTCCTTTTGCATTCCATGAAGAGTTCGGATTCCTGACTTCCTGTCCGACGAACACCGGCACTGGTTTGCGTGCGAGCGCGTTGATTCATCTGCCGGGGCTGGTGTTGACGAAGGAGATCAACAAAACCCTTGCAGGCTTGCAACAGATCGGCTTCACCTATCGCGGGCTGTACGGCGAGGGGAGTGAAGTCGTTGGCAATTTCTTCCAGATCTCGAATCAGACGACGCTCGGCCGAACGGAAGAAGAGATCATCGACAAGCTGTTGCAGGTTTTGAGCACGGTGATCGCTCGCGAAGAAGAGGCGAGACGAGTATTGCTTCGCGACGCTGGTTATATTATTGAAGACAAGCTCTGGCGGGCATACGGAACACTCCGCTACGCGCGCAGCCTGACGTTCGACGAAGCGATGAATTTTTTAAGCGGCGTGCGCCTGGCCGTTGGTCTGAAACTGATCACTGGCCTGAGTGTATATACCCTCAACAAGCTCCTGATCTTTTCGCAAGCTGCACACCTGTCCCACGCGGAAGGCCGGCTGCTCTCGGAGAGCGAAGCCAATCTTGCGCGCGCACGATACGTGCGACAGGCGCTAGCAGCGGAAGTAGGTATGTAGGGGTGTCCCTCCGGGGCGACACTCCGCGGCACAGAGGGATCTATGAACGGCTACAACTTCACTGAGCGTGTGCGGAAGGTCCTCGCGATGGCCCGCGAGGAAGCCGCACGCCTTCACCACGAGTACGTGGGGACAGAGCACATCCTGCTCGGCCTCATCCGTGAGGGTGAGGGAGTTGCTGCGGCCGTTCTCCAGAATTTGAGCGTGGACCTCGACGAGATTCAGCAGAAGATCGAGGAGACGGTCAAGAAGGGGAAAGCGGCGCAGACAACAGGCCCAGACCTTCCCTATACCTCGCGCGCAAAGAAAGTGCTCGAGCTCGCCATGAGCGAGGCGCGCGAGCTGAACCACAGCTACGTCGGCACTGAGCATCTCCTCCT